>DATKZJ010000072.1:0-19544 GCA_035527995.1 Spirochaetota bacterium
CTTCTTCAAACTTTCCAAATACAAAGAATGGCTCATCACCTACATAAAGGAACACCCCGATTTTATAAGACCTGAATCGAGAAAGAACGAGATCCTCGGGTTTCTCAAAAACGAGCTTGTAGACCTCTGCATCTCCAGGCCAAAGTCGCGACTGGACTGGGGAATAGAGATTCCGTTTGACAAAAAGTACGTAACGTACGTATGGTTCGACGCGCTTTTAAACTACATCAGCAATGTCGGGGTATACAGGAACAACGACTCCTTCCAGAAGTGGTGGCCGGCCGATGTCCATCTCGTCGGAAAGGACATAGTGACCACGCATGCGGTGTACTGGCCCATAATGCTCAAATCAGCCGGGTTTGAGCTGCCTCGGACTATCTTCGCCCACGGCTGGTGGATGGTTCAGGATTCGAAGATGAGCAAGTCGCTGGGAAATGTGGTGAGACCGATAGACCTCATCGACAAGTACGGCCCCTCCGCCTTCCGCTACGTGCTGATCAAGAATATGGTTCTCGGTGCGGATGCCAACTTCAGCGAGGATCTCCTAGTAGAGACGATCAACGCCGACCTTGCAAACGATTACGGAAACCTCCTGTCGAGACTGGTCCACATGGTCCAACTCTACTTTGAAGGGACTCTGCCCGGGCCGGTGAAACAGAGAAAGACGGACAGCAAACTCACAGAAAGGGGGAGGGAGCTGCCTTCCAAGGTGAAAGAGCTCATCGGCAGGTTGGATCTAAACTCCGCGGTCGAAGAGGTCCTCTCTTTCGTGCGTTCCATAAACAAGTACATCGACGAGACGGCGCCGTGGAACCTCCACAAAAAGGGCGATATGGATCGTCTCGGCACGGTCCTCTATACGGCATGCGAGGCCTTCCGCCTTGCCAATGTCCTGTTTTCCCCTATTATTCCTGAAAAAGCGGAGGAGGCGCTCGGAGTGTTCGGTGATGAGATCAGGAGGTATATAGACCGGACGAACAGCGACTCCTCGATCCTGGAATGGGGGAGGCTTGCTCCAGGCACGACGCTCTCTCCCGCGGAGAGCCTATTTCCGAGGATCGAGAAAAAAAAGGAGAAACGCATGAATAAGGGGCCTGAGAAGGACGAAAAGTGCGACATAGATTACTTTCAAAAGCTGGATATACGGATAGCAAAGATACTGGAGGTGGAGGGCATCAAGGGCTCAAAGAAGCTCTACAGGGTGGTCGTTGATATCGGAAAAGAGCAGCGGCAGCTCGTCGCCGGTATTGCAGGCCACTACAAGGAGGAGGACCTCCTCGGGAAGGAGGTCGCGGTGGTGGTAAACCTGAAGCCCGCAACTATCATGGGGATTGAATCGAACGGGATGCTTCTGGCGGCATCGAAGGGAAAGAACCTCTCAATCCTCAGTGTAGACAGAGAGATTGATCCCGGCAGTAGGGTCAGGTGATGGTTTAGGGTGTAAAAACTATTGACAAATGTTGCTCATTAATTAGTCTATATTATAGATCAACAAACATACAGTCCTGAAGAGTCACGCACCTCAGTGGATACATGAGACTTGGAGTAGTCGATGGATTACGATTTTTCCGATGATTATGACGGCTACGATGATCCCGAAGACAATGACGAGTACGAGGATGAAAGCTACATAGTAAAGACATACGTGTGTGAAGAGTGTGATTTCCGTTGGACGGAAAAGATCTACCCGGAGAGAAACGATTATCCCGACTACGAGGATGAACTCGGTGGGGCTCACGTCTGCCCCATGTGCGGTACTGGAAACGTCTCGTTCTACTGAGGCTTTTTCCTCCCTCTATCACGACCCCCCAGACGTCATAACAGCATATTTAATCCTGCCGATATGGGGCCAAATGTGTTATTTTATGAAAGAAGTACGATTTGTTCAGAGAAGAGACCATGAGAGGAAAGAAAAGTTTTTTCATAGAGACATACGGATGTGAGATGAACAAGTCGGATTCCCTGGATATCGCTCTCGCCCTGGAGGAACAGGGCTACGTCAGAGCCGGTGCCGGTAGTGAAGCGGACATTGTCGTAATCAATACGTGTTCCGTGCGGAAACACGCCGAGCAGAGGGTCTTTGGAAGGCTCGGGTACTACAGGAGCCTCAAGAATCGTGTGAACGGTTCTCCTGTCATAGTGTTCACGGGCTGTATGGCGCAGCTTTTCGGAGAGGATGTAAAAAAGCGCTTTCCTGAGATAGATATCATTGCCGGAACCTCCCATGGATTGCATATTCCTCACTATCTTTCGGAATACGATAAAAACCAAAAACCGATGGTGTGCACGGATCAGGAAGGGTACGGTTTCTCATCATACGGGGGGAGGAGGGCGCTGAGCCACCATGCCTGGGTCACGATCATCAAAGGCTGCAGCAATTTCTGTAGCTACTGCATCGTTCCATACGTCAGGGGTCCGGAGCTCAGCAAGCGGAGTGAGGACGTGGTCCGTGAGGTCTGTGAGCTCGTCGATCACGGGGTCACGGAGATAACGCTCCTAGGACAGAACGTCAATGCCTACGGAAAGGACTCCGGGGACATATCCTTTGCAGGGCTTCTAGAAAGACTCGACCGTATCGAGGGCCTGAGATGGACACGGTTTCTGACCTCCCACCCTAAGGACTTCGACGAGGCCGCGATAAAGAGAATTGCCGGTTACCCGAAAGTGTGCAGGCATTTCCATCTTCCCCTTCAGAGCGGCTCGGACCGTATGCTCGATGTCATGAACAGGGGCTACACGGTCCGTCACTACATGGGCATAGTGGAGGCGCTCTACCGCTATCTGTCCGATTTTTCGCTCACAACGGATATCATCGTGGGGTTTCCCTCTGAGACCGAAGAGGATTTCCAAAAGACTCTCCAGGTTTATGCCGAGGTGGAGTTCGACGATGCCTTTACCTACAGGTACTCCGCGCGGCCGTACATAAAAGCGGAGAGGCTTTCAGGTAGGGTGGATGATAGAACGGCACAGACAAGGCTCGAGCGGCTCATCTCGCTCGTAAAGAGGATCTCCCTCGAAAGAAACAGGAGAGAGGTGGGAAGAGAGGTGGAGGTCCTCATAGAAAAAAAAAGCAGGAAAAACCCGAACGAATACCTCGCTAAGACAGAGCAGGGGAAGATGGTGGTCGTACGAACCGAAGAGAAGCCGGGCAGTTTCGTGAGGGTCCGCATCGAAGGGTTGTCGGGCGGGACGCTTCGGGGGGAGGAGATACCTCGGAGGTGCAGCGTCCATGGGTGATACCGCATTCCGAATCCTTAAACCCGTGTTTTTGTTGTCGTGTAGTACTATTCTGATTTTCATGATATCCGCTGTCCCGATGAGGGCGGATGAGGGCGGGTACTTTCTCATTCCCGAGGAGATTGCCGACAGCTACTTTCCGGTCTCAGACGGGTATATGATCCCGGAAGACGAGAATACCTCACAGATAGTGCAGCGTGCGAAGAGTTACGAGGAGCTGAAGAACTACAGGCAGGCGGCGAGGTATTACGGATTCGCCTACAACAGGGCGCCCGATTCGAAGGCGGCGCCTTTCATACGGTTCAAGCAGAGCTTCCTCACAGAAAGGTCTTCCGCAGTAATAGAGCTGTTGCTCGGGATACTCGAACGTCATCCTGATTTTCCCTATGCCGATGCCGTGCGTTTCGAGCTCGCCCGCCGCTACTTCCTGAAACAGGAATACGACAGATCGGAGGAGCCTCTCCGCCAGATCCTCGAGAACGAAGAACGCGGCATCGGGATATTCACACCATACGTGCATGCCTTTATCGGCATCCTCTATCAGGCGGAAGGCCGTTATGAGGACGCAGAGAATTCCCATAAGGACGCAATCGAGCTGCTGGCTTCGATGAATGACGGGGGAAAGACTCCGTATATTGTCAAAAACTACCTAGAAATCTCCCGGTGCCTGCTTGCACGGGACGAGCACGAGCGCGCAGAGGACCTTTTGAAGAGGATCATCGGAACTGCGGAGAACCCGCTTGTCAAGCAGGAGGCCTACGTCCTGCTGGCGGAGAGCGGCAGTAAAAGCGGGAACGTTGGGCTATCCATATCGGCGTATAAACAGCTGTCCGACAAGTTTCCGGACTCCATCTATCGCGGAAAGGTGAAAAAACGCATGGCCGAGCTCGGACAGCAGGCCCCGGGGCAGGCCCCGGAGGGGGAATTGGGTTATTACGATCCCTCGGTCACGAGCGGCACGTACCTGTACGGGAAAGTGGAAGAGACCGTCATGGCTCAGGGGAAATTCTCGATTCAGATCGGCTCTTTTTCCATCGAAGCGAATGCTCAAAACCTCGTCGGGATCCTGGAGGGGGGCGGGTACGGTGCGTTCATCATCGAGACAGCTTTGGAACAAAAGCGGCTGTTCAGGGTGAGGGTCGGGAGATACGGTACAGTCGAAGAGGCGCGGGAAGCGAAAAGTAAGCTCGAATCTCTGGGATACAGCGGGTTCATCGTGGAAGAGCAGTAGAGATGAAGAAAGAAACCCCGATGATGGCACAGTATCACCGATTGAAGCGGAAGAATCGGGATTCTATCCTCCTCTTCAGGCTCGGAGACTTCTACGAGATGTTCGAAAAGGATGCGGCCGTTGCTTCCTCCATACTGAACATCGCCCTCACAAAACGCAACGGGACCCCGATGTGCGGGTTCCCGCACCACGCTGCCGATACCTACATAGGAAAGTTACTGAAAGAGGGGAAGAAGGTCGCGATATGCGAGCAGCAGGAGGACCCGAAGCTCGCGAAGGGGATCGTGAAGAGAGACGTGGCCGAGATAATCTCGCCCGGGGTAATAACGGACCCGGACCTTCTTGACGGGAGGGACAACAACTGCATCGCCGCAATATTCGGGGAGTCGGGACGGACTTCTTTGCGTATTGCATGCAGCTCTCTTGACGTCTCTACAGGGGAGTTCGTTTCGACCTACATCGCCTCCGGAGACATCTACGACAGCCTGATGAACGAGATCGCAGACAACGGGATACGCGAGATCATCTATCCGGAGTCGTGGGATGAAGCGGACGGATTCCGTGTATTCTTGGGAAAACTCCGCGATCTCGCTTCTCAGGTCGCTCTCAGGGGGACGAGTGACTATGTGTTTGACGAAGCCTCCTGCCTCGAAGTTCTGAAGTCTCAGTTTGGAATTGTGACCTCCGACGTATTCGGATTCCAGAACAGTCTGGAGCTGATGTCGTCCGGAGCGGTACTCTCATACGTCAAAGAGAGCACGAAGAGGGACATCTCTCACGTCCGGTGGATAAAGGAGAGGCAGGACGCGTCAATGCTCCTGATGGACAATGCGACAAAGCGCCATCTCGAGCTCACCGAGAACATGACGGACGGTACTCCGGCGGCCACGCTTCTTGCTGTGCTGAACAAAACTCTTACCGCAATGGGAGCACGGCTTCTCAAGAGGCATATCCACAATCCCTCGAGAGACAAGCAGGAGATCTCTCGAAGGCTGGGCAAGGTACAGCGGGTTTTCGAAGATAGAGCTCTCCTTTCGGAGCTTCAGGGCCCGTTGGCCCGGACGCTCGATATAGAGAGGATCCTCTCGAAGCTTTCTGTGGGAAAGGGAACGGCGAGGGATCTCATCTCTCTCAAAAACTCGCTGACAGCTTCGAAGGAAATGAGGCGGAAGCTTGAGAAAGACGACCTGTTCTGTGAGGAGCACGCTGAGCTCGGTGACTTCGATGAGATCATCGGGGTCATCGATTCGGGGATCGTGGACGATCCTCCTCTCTCTGTAAAGGAAGGAGGGTTCATCAGGAGCGGGTACGATGCGAAACTCGATGAGTACAGGGATGCCCTCCACAAGAACAGGGATTGGATAAGGAACTACCAGCACGAACAGCAGCAGGAGCTCGGTATCGGTTCGCTGAAGTTGAGATACAACAAGATCATAGGCTACTATATCGAAGTCACAAAGGCGAACTTGAAGCTCGTTCCGGAAAGGTACATAAAAAAGCAGACGCTGGTCAATGCCGAGAGGTTTACTACCCATGAGCTGCAGGAGCACGAGATTCTCCTCATGGAGGCGAGGGAGTACGCAAACCGGCTCGAACTTGAGCTGCTCGAAAGGATAAGAAAGGTCGTTCTGCGTGAGACGGAAAGAATATTCAAGGCCTCTTGGGCCGTCGCAAGGCTCGACGTGTTTCAGTCCCTCGCCGCTGCTGCACTGGAGAACGGCTACACGATGCCGGAGATGGTGGATGAGAATATCGTGGAGATCAGGGGAGGGAGACACCCTGTTATCGAAAAGTTCGGCGAGGACCGTTTCATAGAGAACGACCTCTTCCTCAACGACAGCGACCGCAGGGTCATGATACTAACCGGACCAAATATGGCAGGCAAGTCCACGTTCCTCCGCCAGGCCGCTCTCATTGTGATCATGGCACATATCGGGAGCTTCGTTCCGGCAAAGAGCGCGCGACTGGGGGTAATGGACAGGGTCTTTTCCCGCATAGGTGCTTCCGACCGTCTCGTAAAGGGGGAATCGACCTTTCTTGTAGAGATGATCGAAACTTCACGGATACTTCACTACGCTACCTCGAAAAGCTTTATCATCATGGATGAGATCGGAAGAGGGACCTCCACCTATGACGGTCTTTCGATAGCATGGGCCGTGCTCGAGTACCTCCTGGACGATACAAAGGTCGGTGCGAAAGCCCTCTTTGCTACTCACTACCACGAGATCACCGCTCTCGAGGGTTCTCACGGGGTTATCAACTATAATGTAACGGTGAAGGAATGGGACAACGAGGTCATATTCCTGAGGAAAGTGGTGCCGGGCGTCGCATCGAAGAGCTACGGGATCGAGGTTGCGCGCATGGCGGGCATACCCCATACCATCATAGAGAGGGCCAAGTCCATTCTGCTGAAGCTGGAAACCGAGTACAGCTCATACATCCCTGTCTTCGCGGAAAAGAGGGAGGAAAAACCAGCAGGCGGCCCCGGACAGCTCGACCTTTTTCCTTCAATATATGATATTCTGAAAAAAGAGCTCGGAGAAATCGATATCAACACGATCACCCCTCTCGAAGCTCTCGAAATACTGGACAGGATCAAAAAGAGCTTCAGTAGTCTGGGGTGAGAACTTCAGGAATCGAGCGTGTAAGGAGCGGCTATGAGCAGACTGTTCGTCGATCCGGAAATCTACTTCTACTGGTTCGATGTCCTGCTTTCCTTCTCTCTGCTTGTACTGTCGGGCTTTCTCTTTTTAAAGCACAAACCGGGGTATATCACACCTGTTCTCTTTTTAGGACTCTTTTTATTTCCTCTGCAGTTCAGCATATGGTTTCTCCCTTCGAGGATACCGCCATCGGTAGCATCCGGAATCAACCTGCTCGGAATTTTCTACCTGCTATTCCTTAAGCTGTGTTTCCTCATCTCTCTTCTCCTCTCGCGAAGGTAGGAATAATGGGGTTGACTTTAGGAAGAATCCTCCTTATTTTATCTGAAAATCTTTGGGGGATTCGATGTATTCGATCGTCGAAATAAACAATAAACAGTACGGGATCGAGGAGGGTAAACCGGTTCTTGTCGATAGAATAGAGGCCCAGAAGGACAGTGAGATTAAGATCGATAAGGTTCTTCTCATGAGGGACGACAAGGACGGTGTCAAGGTTGGAAAACCCTACCTCAAGGGAGTTGCCATAACGGCCAAAGTGCTCGGTAGCGTAAAAGGCAAAAAGATCAGGGTCTTCAAATACAAGCGCAGAAAGGATTACAGGAGGACGATCGGCTCACGGCCTGAATATACGAGAATTCTCGTTGAGAAGATGGAAGGGGGAAATTGAAATGGCTCATAAGAAGGGCGGCGGCAGCACAAAGAACAGCAAGGACAGCCATTCAAAGAGGCTCGGAGTAAAAAGGTTCAGCGGCCAGAAGGTGACCGGGGGTACAATTATCGTCAGGCAGAGGGGCACAAGGATCCATCCGGGGAAGAACGTCGGGATCGGGAAGGATGATACGCTGTTTGCAAAAACAGACGGAGTCGTCTCGTTTGAGAGTTTCAGAAGAGGGAAGAAAAAGGTATCTGTCAACAGTGAAATGTGATGTTTTTCCTGTTTTTACAGGCCGCGTTCATGCTGCTGGTACACCAAAAACCCGCGGTTTGCACGCTGCCGGAAGGGCCTGAATCCCCAAGGTTTCTGCACCAGATTTCCTCCAATGTTTTGTACAAGCCAAACTACTGCAATAGCATCACCTGTAACATCTCACAGCCTGAACTACAGCGATATATGATATATACTGCCCGGGGAGCTTGAAGCGGGACAAAACTCCTTCGGGAAGGACGTACGTTTTTTTAGTTTTTGATAGAGGGAAAAGAGCATTGTCGAGATTTGTGGATGAGGCGGACATCACTGTCCGATCGGGTAACGGCGGGAGAGGTGCGGTTTCTTTTCGACGCGAGAAGTATGTCCCGAGGGGCGGCCCTGATGGAGGTGACGGGGGCGACGGTGGAGACGTTATATTCAGGGTTGAAAACAACATGAGGTCGCTCTACGATCACTGGATCAGGAAGGTCTACAGGGCGAAGAACGGGTCGGCCGGATCGAGGCGCAACATGAAGGGAAGCAAGGGGGCGGATTGTGTTATTCCGGTCCCGCGAGGAACGGTTATACTCGAGAAAAAGTCACAGAAACTTCTCGCCGACCTCGCTGGGCACCCAGACCTCGCTGGGCACCCAGACCTCGCTGGGGAGGGGGCGTTGAAGCGAAGCTTCAACTTGAACGAAGTGACGGGGGCGTTGAAGCTTTTGGTAGGTGGCAGAGGGGGGCATGGGAATGCGTTTTTTGCCACATCCACGAACAGGGCCCCGAGATATGCACAGGATGGTACGCCAGGCCACGAACTCGAGATAACTCTCCAGATAAAGACAATCGCCGATGTCGGCTTAGTCGGTCTTCCCAATTCCGGTAAATCAACCCTCCTGTCCGTACTCACAGAGGCGAGGCCCAAGATCGGCCAATACCCCTTCACAACTCTTACGCCCAACCTGGGGGTGATGAATTACAAGAGGGAGAAGCAGGTGGTTATTGCTGATGTTCCGGGGCTGATCGAAGGTGCGAGCAGCGGAGTCGGGCTCGGTATACGCTTTCTCAAACACATAGAGCGGACAAGGGTACTCATAGTACTCGTCGAACTGTCCGAAGGCGGCTACATGAAGCAGTACGAAGTGCTCGAAAGCGAGATGAGGCAGTATTCCGGGGCGCTTCTGGACAAGCCGAGGATCATAGCGGGGAGCAAGTGCGACGTCATCGGTCAGCAGGATGAGGCCGCGTTTCTCGAGGCTGCCATTCCCGGTGAAAAAATCTGTATTTCTTCACTGACACGTTTTAATATAGATATCTTAAAGGACAGGATCGTCCTGCTTCTGGGGAAGAACAGTGGCAAAACACTCTCCTAGATTGGGGGTCTTCGGGGGTACTTTCAACCCAATACATATCGCTCACCTCAGACTGGCAGAGGACGTGAGGGAGAAGTTTTCCCTCGAGAAGGTGATTTTCATCCCCGCCAACATTCCGCCGCATAAGAGAGTGGAAGGGAGAATAGACCCCGTACACCGGCTGAAAATGGTGCAGCTTGCAGCCCGGACCAACCCTCATTTCAAATGCGATGATATCGAGCTGAAACGCGGAGGGGTCTCCTACACGATAGGCACAGTCGACTACCTGTACGACAAGTACAGTCTCGATGACAAACCGTACATCATAATTGGGTCAGACCTGGTGGGCGAGATCGGTACCTGGAAGGAGATCGGGTCACTTGCGCAGAAAGTGCATTTTGTCGTTCTCCTGAGGAACGGTCACCTCGTCGGAAAAAACGGTGCTTTGCATCGCAACCTCCCGGGAAGCTCATGGCACTATTTCGAGAAGCGTACGATAGATATAACATCGTCCGAGATAAGAGAAAGGGTAATGCAGGGGAGGAGCATCAGATACCTTGTACCCCAACCCGTTTTAGAGTATATTAAAGAAAAAGGGCTGTATCAGGAAAAGCTCTGAGACAATGGCATGGGGGTAGAGTTTGAGGGGGTCTCCCAATGAACTGCTGGAGCGGGAGCTGAGAGAGAGGATCACCCGGAGGAGGTTTTCTCATTCGATAGGGGTGCGGGATACCGCAGTGGCGCTTGCCGGAATGTACGGGTGCGACGAAGAAAAGGCGGGGGCTGCCGGCCTGCTGCACGATATCGCTCGGGATATGCCTCTCGTCACAATGCAGAGCATTGTGACAATGAAGGGCATCGTCACGACGCAGAGCGTCGTGGTGACGCGAGGCATCGTGACGAGGCAGAACAACAGTAGCGGACAAAATGATACCCTTCTTCGGGAAGCCCTTTTTTCCAGCCCCGGTCTCCTCCACGCCTATGCGGGGAGGATCATCGCGCAGCGGGATTTTGGGGTCCGGGATGAGGACATACTGAAAAGCATCGAACTGCATACGACCGGTGGGAGGGGGATGACGGTACTGAACAAGGTGGTCTTCGTCGCGGACTATATCGAGCCTGGGAGAAGTTTAAGGGGGGTGGAGACCGCGAGGGCGATCGCGCAGCGGAGCCTCGACGAAGCGGTGCTTTATATATTCAGGTCTATGTTCAGAAAGCTCATCGCAGATGGGGTGTACATATGCGTCAACACTCTTCTGGGATATAACGAGCTTGTGCTGGGTTCGGGGAATACCGTCCGGGATTTTTCGATGAAACAAACTCTGTAAGGAGTATATCTGCTGTTATGGGAATAAAGGTATCTGACATCAGGTTTCAGCACAACAACAGAAAGACGGATTTCGATTGGGTCAGCATCCTCCTGATATTTCTCGCCATAGGGATTATCGTGGGTACGATTCTGTTTATTTTCTACTTCAGGGCGAGTGAGCTCGAGGAGCTTCTGGAAAAGGAATCCACGATATCCTGGATCTTCGTAGAAAATGACAGCGGAACGACACAAGCGACCCTTCTCTATTTCTACAATCCGAAGACCAAGAAACTCGCTTCCCTTGTCATGCCCTCGAAAACGCGGATGAAGGTGGACTACGAAGACAAGCCTGCCTATGACACCCTCGGGAACATCTACTTCAGGGGAGGTCCTTCGGTTGTCAAGAAAACGATAGAGAAGCTCACCGAAATCGAATTCGATTTCTATTTTGTCTATGATCTTAGTGATATCGAGAAGCTTGTCGACCTACTGGACGGGCTAGAAGTATACAACCAGAACAGCCTGAACTACCTCGACGCCGAACAGAACATGTTCATACAGGTTCCCAAGGGGAAAGTCGTTCTTGATGGCGCTAAGGCGAGAGAGTTTCTCCTGTTCAAGCAGGGCGATTCGGGCGGAAAGATCATGGTGGAGAACCACCGCGTATTTCTCGAATCCCTGCTCGAGAGGATGCACGATGTCGAATCATTGATGGAAAACTCAAGGGTATCGAAGATTCTCACGAAGGAGATCGTGACAAACATGAACAGGAGAGATCTCCGGATGCTCGCAGGCGAGATGAGAGGGGTGAGTTCGTCGAAAGTACTCTTCTACCTGATGTTCGGAAAGAACACGACCATAAAGGATGAGAGCTTCATATCACCCATAGAGAACGGGAGATGGCTGCGGGAGAGGATCGAAAATATGAAGAAGTTCATCAGCGATGAAGGTCCCGCTCCTATCGGCAATGAGATAAATATCGAGATACTGAACGGATCGACAAATCCGGGACAGGCCCAGAGCCTCAGGAACTACTTCGTGGAGTACGGTTTCAATATCGTCCACCATGGCAATGCTCCGAGAAACGACTACGAAAAGACCCTCGTCGTCGATCGAATAGGGAGGCCTTCACTCGCGAAACGTATCGCCGATATCATCAACTGCCAGGAGGTACATACGAGGATAGACAAGACCCTCATGGTGGACGTTACCATCATCATAGGAAACGATTTTGAGGGAAGATATGTGAGATGAAAGGAACGGAAACCGGGGGTGGACCTAACATGAACAGTGTAGTGCTCCGGACTGCGGAGCTTCTGAGGGATAATAAGGCGCGGGATATACTGGTGCTCAACCTTCAGGGACACACGAGCATAACGGACTATTTTATTATCTGCACAGTGACATCCTCCGTTCAGACAAAGGCGCTGGTCCGGAACATAGAGGAATTTATGGGCCGGTACGATGTTAAGCCGATGTCGAGGCATGTACAGATAGATTCCCCGTGGGTATTACTGGATTACAACCATTTCATCATTCATATATTTCTCCAGGAGGGAAGGGATTTCTACGGACTGGAGAAGCTTTGGTCAGATGCAGAGGTTTTGTACTCCCATAAAGGTAACAATCTATGATCAGGGGTATCCTCTACTGGATCTTCGGCCTCCTGCTGACCTTTGTCCTTATAGTTTTTGTATTCATTCTCTTTCCCTTTATCGGAACGGATTCAGGGCTCCCCCACAAGGTCTCGAGAGTGTGGTCGAGGATCGCGTTCGGGTTTTTCTGCGGCGTGAGGCTTTCAGTAGCGGGAGCGGAGAACATAGACCGGAACAGAAACTACATCATAGTCTCCAACCATCGCTCATACACGGATATCTTTACTGCGTCCTGGTCGATTCCTCTCGATTTCCGGTGGCTCGCAAAGAGCTCTCTCTTTCGAATCCCGCTCCTGGGTTTTGCGATGAGGATATGTGGTTATATTCCCATTGAGCGGGAGCGAGCGATCTCCGCGATGCGGAGCCTCGATCTGACAAAGAAGGCGCTGCTGAACGGTAAATCTGTGTGGATTTTTCCAGAGGGCACCCGTACTCCAAGGGCAAAGCTCGGGAAGTTTAAGCGCGGAGCATTCCTGCTCGCGAAGGAAACGGGAGTCCCCATCCTTCCGGTCGTTCTCGTCAATACGGACAAGATATTCACTCACCCGCTCGTGATAAGGCCGAACACTGTCAGGGTAATCGTGTGCGCGCCTGTCTTCTTCAGCGAGTTCGAGGGAGAAAGGAAAGATGAAAGAAAGGCCATGAGCGGTTTCATGGAAAGCGTCAGAGATACCATCCAGACAGGCTACGATTCCCATGCCTCCTGACATTTACGAGGATGTACAGTATCTTACAGGTGTCGGACCCCGGATGGCCCAGAGGCTCCGCAGGCTCGGAATCAACCGGGCATACGACCTGCTCTATCATTTTCCGAGGTCCTACGAAGACAGAAGGAGCCTCAGGCTCCTCGCAGATGTGAAGGAGGGGGATAAGGCAACCTTCAGGTTCGAAGTCCTCGAACACGAGACGTTCTTCTACAGGGGGAGGGTCCATCCGAAAATAAAGGTTTCTGATAAGAGCGGCACCGCGTATCTCTACTGCTTCAACCGGGCCTACATAACGAATACACTTAAGGTCGGGACCACGTTCTATCTCACCGGAGCGTACACCAGAAAGTACCAGGTCCCGACATTCTCCCAGTTCGATTATGAGATAGATGGAGATGCAGGAGATCTCCGGATCGTGCCGATATATCCTCTCACTGCGGGTCTCTCCCAGAAAACAGTGAGAAAGCTTACAGAGACGGTCCTCTCCCAACATTCCCGCTTCCTGGAGGAGGATACACCCTCATTTATAAGGAAGGGGTACAGGATCGGTCCCAAGGCCGAGCTGTTTTCCGAGATACACTTCCCCTCCGACTGGGACTCGCTGAGGAGGGCAAAGGAGCACTACTCTTATGCGGAGTTCTTCAAGTACCAGGTCGTCTGTGCTCTCGCCAGAAAATCCCAGAGCAGTACGAAGAAGAAGAGGATACCTTTCTGTGGAAAGATCAGGGAGGAGTTTCTCGATAGGCTGCAGTTCGACCTGACGGATGCCCAGGGGAGGGTTCTGGATGAGATAGAGCATGACCTCGGTTCGGAGAAACCGATGAACCGTCTCATACAGGGCGATGTGGGTTGCGGGAAGACGGTTGTCGCCCTTGCGGCGGGCCTGGATGTGGTGGAGCGGGGTGGGCAGGTGGCGTTCATGGCACCGACTGAGATTCTGGCCCGGCAGCACTTCTATACGGTGAAGAGCTATTTCGGGGGACTCGACGTGAATGTGGAGTTCGTGTCGGGTTCAGTGAAGGGACTGCAGCGCAAGGAGATCGTGCTCGATCTGCTGAAGGGGAACACCGATATCCTTTGCGGGACCCATGCGCTCTTTTCAGAGGATATCGAATTCAAAGACCTCTCTCTCGTCATCATAGATGAGCAGCAGAAGTTCGGGGTTCTCCAGCGCGGGGCTCTGCGGGCAAAGGGAGACCACCCTGACTGCATCGTCATGACCGCAACACCTATCCCCCGAACGCTCGCGATGACACTATACGGGGACCTCGACATATCGGTGATCGACGAGATGCCGCAGGGACGCGGGAAGGTTGAGACACACATAGTGAAACAGGCCCAGATAAGAAAGGTGTATGACCTCGTCCGCCGGCAGGTACGTGACGGGAGGCAGGCATACTTTATCTATCCGCTCATCGAGGAGGGGCAGTCCATGGATGTGAAGAACGCGGTGGATGCATACGATCGCTTGAAGAGTGAGGTTTTCTCCGATCTCAGGATCGGGCTCCTCCACGGGAGGATGGACGACGAGCAGAAGGATGAGCAGATGCGGATGTTCAGGGAGGGACAGTATGATATCCTTGTCGCTACGACGGTGGTCGAGGTCGGGGTTCATGTTCCGAATGCAACGGTGATGGTAGTAGAACAGGCGGAGAGGTTCGGACTCTCCAGCATCCATCAGCTGAGGGGAAGGATAGGCAGGGGGGGCGAGCAGTCCTACTGTTTTCTCGTGCCCGATCGTACCACCGGGAGGGAGGCCTACAGCAGGCTGAGGATATTGCGGGACACCCACGACGGGTTCAGGATCGCAGAGTGGGACCTCAAGATGAGAGGGCCCGGCGAGATCATGGGAAAACAGCAGTCCGGGGTTCCTCAGTTCATCCTAAACGATCTTGATGTCAACACAAAGCTGATATACAGGGCGCAGAAGGATGCGAGAAAATTCGTGGAAGGTGAAATAGGCTCCGAAGAGGAGAGGCGTCTCTATCTGGACTATTTTTTAAACAGCGAGTCGTATAAAAACGCAATGCTCTATTTCGGCGGCTGAGCACAAGGCTTTTAAAAGCCTTGTGCTTTGGCAGAAAGCCGGGGAATATTTATCATGTAGAGTAAAGAAAACGGCGGCTTTCTGCACGATTTCTCGGGCGAAGTTCGTATTTTGCCTGGGAAGAGTACTCTCACGTCTGGTCTTATGAGGGACGCTAATTCGGCTTTGTCTTTGTCAGAAGCCCTGGGTGCGTATGGTTACTGCAAGAGCGCTGGAATCCGGTCTTCTTGAACGAAGTGACAGAGGCTGATGACCGTGCTCTTTCGGACCACGGTCATTTGTCAGAAATCCTTGAAGACCTAAAGATCTTACGGCTTTCTACATGGGGTGGGGCGTTGAAGCGAAGCTTCAACTTGAACGAAGTGACAGGGCATTGAAGCGAAGCTTCAACTTGAACGAAGGGGCTGAGGCGACTTAGGGTATGCACAAGACACTGAGGCTCACGGGAGGAAGCTACGCAGGGAGGAGGCTCTACGTACCGGGAAAGGGAACGCGCCCGGCTACTAACCGCGTGAGAGAGGCGGTGTTTTCGATCATCCTCTCATACTTCGAAAAAGGAGCGGCAGGCTTGAACGTGCTCGATCTCTTTGCGGGATCTGGCTCTCTGGGGATCGAGGCGATAAGCAGGGGGGCAAAAAGCTGCACGTTTGTCGAAAAGGATCCCTTTGCAGCGGGGTCGATAAGAAAGAATTTAAAGATGCTTCAGATGCCCGGCAGTGTGATTCAGTCCGGGGTTAATGTGTACCTGAAAAGGGCAAAACAGCTAAGGTATGACCTCGTGTTCATGGATCCGCCGTACAGGTACAGGAAGATCGGTGAGGTCGTCCGGCTTTTGAGAGTCGCCCTGGAACGGACCTGCAGCCCTGTTCTCATCTATGAGCGTGAGTATGCAGAACAGTTGCCCGGGGTCGATAGATGTGCAGAGCTTCTGAAGAGGAAGAGGTACGGGCAGACAGAAGTGCTGTATTACAGAGTAACGGAGGAAGATGCCGAATGAAAAAGAGACCCTTAGGAATTGCTCTCATATACTGCGCTGCATTATTCATCATGCTTTCCATTCTCTTTCTTTTCAATGTGATCAGGTTCAGGTTTGCCTACACCACCGCTGCCGTCGGGTTCATGCTCTACATAGGGGGGACCTTGCTTTCGAAAGAGGGGAGGCTCACCTCATACAGGATCATGATGATCGTGGTATCTCTGGTCCTTCTCGGAGTTGCAGTAGTAAGAGAGGTGTTCTGATTCCCATGAAAACGAACAAAAGATTCAAGATCGGTGATTTCGTGATCATCGCAGCCGTTGTGATTTTTATCCTTTTCTTTTTTTACAGGAACGTCCTCTCGAAACCTGCGGGTAGGAGGGTGGAAATTACTGCCCAGGCGTATGAGAACTCATTTTTTCTCGATGAGGACAGGGTCGTCGAGGTAGAGGGCCCCCTTGGAATCACAGAGGTTTTGATCAGTGACGGCGAGGCCTGGGTAAGATCTTCTCCATGCAGGGAGAAGATCTGTATCAAGATGGGACGCATAAAGCGTGTTTCCGAGCAGGTGGTATGCATCCCGAACCGCGTAGTTGTCGAGGTCGTCGGGGAAAACGGGCGGGTTGATGGGGTGACGAGGTAGTGATGTACGAAAAATCGTATATATCGAACACCATAAGCGGATCTGAGGGTCAGCGAAGGGTGTTCTACATCGCATTTCTCGCTACAATGGCGATCTTCCTCGCGATAGCGGAGCATATGGTCCCGAAGCCGCTCCCCTGGATGAGAATAGGGCTTGCCAATGCAATAACTCTCTACGCATTTACCATCCTTCGGCCAAAAGAGGTTTTGCTTGTCGTGGTCTCGCGGACGGTTGCGGCCTCTCTGCTCATCGGGAGCTTTCTTTCAGTCACCTTCATCCTGAGCTTCACCGGGGCCCTCTCCTCCTTTGCCGTTATGTGCCTCCTTTACATCTTCTTCCGGCGATGGTTCGGATTGGTGGGGATGAGCGTTGTCGGGGCGGTTACGAGCAATATGGTCCAGCTCGCGGTCGTTAATGCGGTATTCGTTCAGAGCTCGCTCTCATACTATTTTGTTCCCATACTCCTCGGGTTCGCCCTGGTCGGCGGCATTTTAAGCGGCCTGTTCGGACGTTTTCTTGCGGAAAACTTATAGAATGCGGGGTAATAGATGGAAAAAGAAGCGCTCTATTACGAAAAGAAGGACGATAGGAGGGTCGGCTGCAGACTCTGTCCTCATAACTGCACCATCGGTGAGGGAAAGTCGGGGGTATGCGGAGTAAGGATAAACAGGGGGGGTACGCTTTTTACGACGATCTACGGAGAGGCGTCTTCGGTTGCAATGGATCCCATCGAGAAGAAGCCACTGTACCACTTCTATCCGGGAAGCTCGATACTCTCGGTCGGCACGGTGGGGTGCTCGTTTCGGTGCGGATTCTGCCAGAACTACCACATCTCGCAGAACCCGTCTCACCCCACTCAGCACTACGCGCCTGAGGACGTGGTCAGGATCGCTCGGGAGTACAGTTCAGTCGGGATAGCCTACACATATTCGGAGCCGCTCATATGGTACGAGTGGGTGATCGACAGCTGCAGGCTTGGCAGGAAAAGAGGCCTGAAGAACGTGTTCGTCACGAACGGCTATATAAATGCGAAGCCCCTCTCAGAGCTCCTTGTTTTTGCAGATGCGTTCAACATCGACCTCAAATCGTTCAACGACGAATTCTACAGAAAGAACACCGGGGGGAGACTGAAACCCGTTCTTGATACGATCGAAAAGATATCAAAGAGGGACGAGATCGTGCTCGAGGTGACGACACTTGTGATACCCGGGTATAATGATTCGGAAGAGGAGATGGAGCGGCTTACCGAATGGCTCTCCTCCCTTTCTCCAGACATACCGTACCATCTTTCCGCTTATTATCCGATGTATAAATTCTCAGCACCGCCGACACCGGTCGAGACCCTGCAGAGATTGAAGAAGATCGCCAAAAAGAGGCTTCGCTACGTGTACCTCGGCAACGTTGGCGGAGAATCGAACAGCATCTGTGCGAGCTGCGGGTCGATTCTTGTACAGAGGCTTGGGTACCGGATAAAGGTAAAAAACTACAAGGACGGTGCCTGCACATCCTGCGGTAACCCCGTACCGATAAAGGGCTAATGACCGTGATCTTTGGGACCACGGTCATTCGGCAGAAGCCCGGGGTAAATATGATAGGAACAAGGGCGCGTTCTTACGGTCTTCTGCACCTTCATTAATTCTCCCTCCCCTTCGAGGGGGAGGGATGGGGCGTTGAGGCTGAAAGCCTCAACTTGAGCCGGAGGCGACTTAGGGGGTAGAATTACCTTGACTTACGGATATATTTATATACATTTGTACTAATCGGCGCGGGGTGGAGCAGTTGGTAGCTCGTTGGGCTCATAACCCAAAGGTCGCAGGTTCAAGTCCTGCCCCCGCTAAAAAGAACAACTCCCTGGCTCGCATAAAGTTAGGGAGTTTTTTATTGGATTATTTGTTAAAAAGAAGTAAATAATACTTGCATTTGGGACAAAATAATAAGGATGGGTTTTCCTCAGTAATGTACAATGGAGGAAAATAAAATGGCCCGCCCCAAAACAGGAAGCGTTTTTTTACGAGGGAAAAAATGGTATATAAGATATACTATTAGAGGAAATCGTCATCAGAAAGTAACAAATGTGAGAAACAAGACTGAGGCTCAGGAGATATTAAACAAATACCTACCAAAAGAATATGACTATGAAGAAAGAGGTAAGGTCAAATTAAAAGACTACGCTGAGCAATGGCTCGAACGAAAAAAAGTAATAATTAAGCCATCTGTCTACGACCGTTACAAACTCATACTCCACAAACATATCGTCCCGTACTTCGAGGAAATTAAGATCAGCGAAATCTACGCTGGAAATGTGCAGGATTTCGTAAGCCACCTAACAAGAAAGAAAAGTCATGAAGAAAAATTCTTGGCACCAAAAACAGTGAACAATATATTACTTGTCTTAAACCAGCTTCTGAGAGATGCAGAGGACGACAAGAGGATAGAGAACAACCCTGTAATATTCAGAAAGCACAAATTACCATACACCCCACCAGAAAAAGACCATTTTAACATCGAAGAAATGAATCTATGATGAACGAGAAACTTGGACACCGAGAACTCAATGCGTTTGGGACTAAAATTTAATTCCCCCTTCTTTCTTTTTTTCTTGCTTCTCGCCCCGCCTTTTCCTGCTCCCCTGTTCTCCTTTCTTCCCTTTCAGCTTCTTTTCTCTCTTCTCCTCTCGCTTCTTTCCTTTCCTCTGCTGCCAGCTCTTCTCTTTTATCTTGTTTCTTAGCTTCCCTTTTCTCTTCTCTTCCCATCTCTCTTCTTTCTTTTTTTCTTGCTTCTCGCCCCGCCTTTTCCCGCTCCCCTGTTCTCCTTTCT
>DATKZJ010000073.1:0-14589 GCA_035527995.1 Spirochaetota bacterium
CAAAATCGCATTAAATAGAGTTAAATTTCGATTATTTTAATCATTACAAAATTTATAAATCGTTATATTAATTCACTTAGTATTTTAAAAGACCTGAATTTTAATTGTAGTGACACATTGACCAATTTTCTTACTTGACTAGAACACGATAGCATTATATCTATCTTTCATGCGTTTCATAGTAAATATAAAAGTCTTGATAGAATTCAGTAAATATAAGAATAAATATACTTATAGGTATATTTTTAGACCTATAAGAACAAATAATTAAAATCAGTAGTGACGAAATAAAATACTAATTCCCTATATAACAATAAATTAACTTTAAAAATGGCGAAGTTGGGTTAAAATATTTTCTTGCCAAAAAGACAAGAAAATCAGTATTAAGGTACTAATTAATCTCTATTCGTTTTTACGAATAGAGATTACTTTTATATATACCTATTACCAGGGATTCAAAAGATGGATGATATAAAGGGCATGCGACAGGAGCTGGAGCAGAGGACGATGATCCTGAAACAACTCGAAGGAGTGTACAAGACCTCCACGAGTGTCATCCAGAGAAAGAGGGTTCTCAAGGAGATTCAGGGGATCAAACGCATCATCAAGGACCTTCAGAAGAGGTTTGAATCGGCAGGGATGAATCCGGACGCCGAGGGGGGAGGCGACATGAGGGATGCCGGACCCTCCATCCTGGGCCGTATCTCTATAAGGCAGTTCCGAACCGGCTCAAAGGACCGGGAGATGGACGCGATTGTGTCGTACATGAAGTTCTTCGAGAACAACTACCTCCCTATCCTGAGCGACTACTACATCAAGCTCGATTACAGCCATTCGGGGAAACGCGACACCTTTTACCCTGGATTCATGGAAACAATGCATCTGCTGAAGCAGTATGAATACGAGAAGGATTCTGCGTCCGACAGTGAAGGGGGATACGACTGGGTAACGTCCGCCAGGGACAGGACGATCGTCCGAAAAGGGAGACAGCGCTACCTGTTCGCTCTCGACAGCTTCTTCAAGGACATGAGAAGTTTTATCAAGCTGCTTATCGATGACAGCAGAACGGAGGGGGCCATTCTCCTCAACCCGGAAGACATGATTGACCTCGGTGAGTTCGAGGAGAATCGCACGCTAAACAACTATGCTGTACTGGAAGCGCTTCAGGAGATCTACGCATTCGTGGAGGAGTTTATCGGATTCCTCGCGATGCCGGAGTTATAACCAGTTTGAGAGGAACATTGACAATGTCTAATATCCAGATGGGCGAAGAGGCAAACAGCACAATAGGATTGACATCACATTTCGAAGGTAAGTTCGCCGTTAAGGGCGCTATTCGAATAGACGGGAAGTTCGAGGGCAACGCGCTCATAGTGGACAAGGTCTTTATTGGTCCCAAGGGAAAGGTGAAATCCAATATAAAGGCATCGAGTGTCGTAGTCGAAGGAATTCTTATCGGTAATATCCACGCGACTAACAGGGTCCTTTTACTCCCAACGAGCAGGATCCTGGGAGATATCCAGACTCCTGAGCTCATAATCCAGAACGGAACTATTCTCAAGGGGAGATGTACTATCAGTCACGATTCGGCACAGGATGCGAAAGAGCTCGTATTGAGTCTCTACGATCAGGAATAACTCTGTGTCCCACCATCATCCTCACTGCTTTTCCGCGAGAGGAAGTATAACGTTGCAAATATCCCAATCACTGCGTTGATGAGGATTGTGTACACCAGGAGGTTGATCTTCCCTGTCACAAAGCGTGTGAAGTACTGGTACGAGTAGATAAAGACATCGTTCGTACCGTTATAGAGAAGAAAGAGCAGGTATACGACAAAGGGAGAGACCGCCGCAAAGATGACGAGCTTTATCACGGACGGGAACTTGTATGTCGACCTCCTCTTCCACCCGAATCCCCCGAGAAAGAGTGAAAGTATATAGACGGAGAAAAGGATTCCGATCTTTCTCGAGAGCCACTCTAGCCTTTTTTCGATGTCGACCCCGCTTCTTTGCAGCTGCTCTGACAGGGAGATTCTCTCGTAGAGAGTAAGGCGGTTTTCGATATCCCGGTCCATCTGTAAGAGGTACACAGGGTTCACAAAGGGGTAGATGTTGTATAGTTCCTCCTCGCCTTCGGGTACCTCTTTAAAACCTTCCGCGTTCTTGATGAGGATCCGACCGTTCATCCACTTGCCGTATTTTGCCCTCACCCGCTCGTCTTTCTCCGCCCCTGCCCTGTACCTTGTGATGCCGAAGAAGTAGAACGTTTTTCTGAGCGGTATGGCCTTTTCGACGATATTGACAAAACCGCTTTTGTCGATGAACACAATGTTGCGCTCAGGCGGGAGCCATTCATACTCTCCGAGTTCCGAAGGGAGAAAGTCAACCTCCAGGAGCTTCTCCTCGACCGTGGTGAGGTAGAGGGAAAGGTCATCGAGGTTGGGATAACGCCGGCTTAAGCTCAAAAATATACGGTAGGCTTCATAGAGATCCCCGCGGTCGAGAGCGATAAGAGCCCGTTGTTTCTGTTCAATGAGGAGTTTCGTTTCTCTCTCTTTTTTTGTAATCTCTCCGAGCTGGTCGTGCGCTTTCCGCCTGGATCGTTCGTAGAGTTCCCTGATCTCCTCGTTGTCCCTGTGGAGAGATCGTGCTCGCTCGAGGTAGAAGAGCGCAGCGTAGTAGTTCTCTCTCTCGTACTCCGCCCTGCCACGCTCATAGTAGCTCGGTCTCTCCGGAGTGGAGCCCTCTTCGGTTGGCATAGACTCTTCGGTTTCAGCCAGCCGTTTCTGAGAGAGGCCATCGAGCGCCTCAGTATAAAGTTTCTGGGCCTCCCTGTTTTTCTCATCTATCTCGAGATAGAAATCGAGGGTTTTGAGAACATTCTCATGATCGCCTTTCCTGTAGAGCTCTTCCGCGTGTACGAACGCCGCGTCTGCTATCCGGGAGGTATGGGATATGTTCTGCACCCTTCGGCCGAGAAGCGGTATAAAGATAAACTCAGACAGGGTAATGATGATGATAAAAAAGATGAGCATGGCGAATGAAGGGGCGGCGAGGCTGTTGAATGGAAACGGTTTCTTTCGGAAAACAGAGAGAGTAAACAAGAGTGAGAAGGAGATGACGAATATGAAGATCACTGCGGGAGGCAGAAGCGAGAGCGATCCTGAGAGTGCCCGGGTGAAGATGAGCGCATTCCTTAACGATCCTACCGATATGCTGCCCTCGTCCACTCTGCCGGAGTGGTAGATGGAAAACGATGCGATGAGGAGCACGAATAGGGCGAGAAATGAGATAATTATGAAGGTAAGAGTAGATCTCTTCACACTGTCCATTCAATGTACCGTATGCTTCAGAATTTCCTGTACTAGGAGCGGACCCTTCCGGTCCCGAAAATCTTTGCTACTATGTCGATGATGATCCCGCACCCTCCAGCGAGTATTGCGGGAAACAGGAAGGAGTACCTGCCCAAAAACTCCGGGTTTGTTCCGGCCGTATCTATTATTCGGAAAATTGCCCTATAGAAAAGGGGAAGAAGAAAAAGGATGAAAAAGACAGCGACTATCCCGAAAAGTCTCCATCCCCTGTCGTTCATTGCATTGGTGAGCGATATCGAAAAGAGTAGAACGGAGAGAAACAGAAAGCCGCCGAAAAGCATTCTGTCCCGCCCTGTCAGATTAACGTACTGTGATCTCACGGTACGGAGCAGCGAGCGTACGTGTCCTGTATAAAAACCCACGAACCTTCCCGAGGTCAGCGGGCTTTTTTTGACGAAGACGCTGAAAGGGAACCCTTTTGAGTAGCGGATAGTTTTCCCTTCGTAGGAAATCAGAAGGAGCCTTTTAGCTCTGTCGATCTTCACGGATTTGCTCAAAGAGATGTTGTTCATGGGTATCAGTGTGTTGCTGTCCTTCTCGTAGAGGAGGAGGCTGGAGCGGGCCGGTATGTCTTTTGACACGCGGATCATTGAGCCGTCCGCCCGGTTGAAAACGTCTTCCTTGAGGAAAGTGCGGTATCCGACGGCCGTATTGCGGTCGATCGCCCCCGAAGTATCGATGAGTCCGGTAAGGGCCAGGACGGCGGCTATTACCGCGCCGGCGACGAGGGGTGGAACATGGAGCAGTATGATTGATCGCATCTTCATCCTGTCGACAAGCGCCACAGCAAACAACGTTGAGAAGAGGTAGGAGGCCGATACGATGGGAACGAGCAGATTCTTCGATACGATCAGGATGTTTCTTATTCCGATATTCCAGAGAGGGACGTCCCTGCCCGCGAGCATGAGGACGGTGATGAACAGACCGATGGGTACCGTAAAGAGAAGCGTGAGAAAAATTATCCGCAGGGTCGTTCTAATGATGAACTTCATACGATTAGTGTACTACAACAAAGAGTTAAATCAAGATTTTTGGACACCCACTTTCTTGAGTGAGAGCGCAATGAGGGCCGCAAAAACGGCCTTCCCCAGGTCGATGGGGATAAACGGGAGCACGGCGAGTCTGAAAGAAGCGGCGAGCCCCGTTTTTGTGGCAACGACAAAAAAGGAGAAACCGAGTATATATATGAGACAGATTCCCGCGACGAGAGATACCATCGCCCGGGCGAAGCTGATACGATCCCATCTTTCAAGCAGCCACCCGA
This sequence comes from Spirochaetota bacterium, assembly GCA_035527995.1. Taxonomy (GTDB): domain Bacteria; phylum Spirochaetota; class B62-G9; order B62-G9; family DRHN01; genus JAFGTF01. Next base: position 4,638 of record DATKZJ010000073.1, read on the forward strand.
CTGCGTATGGAGCTGCGATGAATCCCAGAAGATACCCTCCTGTCGGAACAAGAGGGAAGATGCTGAACCATGGCATGCCGAGCAGGCCGAACCCGATGTAGAATGCCTGGCTGAGCGGGCCGTATACCCGCCCGAGAAGAAGCCCGGCGAGGAGAACGGCGAACACCTGGCCTGTTACCGGGACGGGGGTAAAGGGCAAATAGAACCTCACCCTGGATAACAGCCCGGTAAATCCGGCAAACAGGAGTGAAAAAAACACCCCCCTCAGAATGACGGCCGTCTTTTTCTCGAGGGCCGGGAGCGGCAGTAGTCTAGAACCTGTTGAAAAGATGTACATGTAGCCTCCATCTATGCTAAGATAGAACCTTTTCTACAAACGCGTTCACGCTCTGTACAGTGTTTGTATCGATTTTTTCGAAACCTGCCCACCACTTTTCAGAGTGAGAGCAGGTTTCATCGGGCTTCATGACGAAAAGAGGCGAGAGGGTCTCTATCTCATAGAACTTCTCGCAGGTGTATACTTCACAGGAGCACCCGTCGTCCGGATAGTTCGCGGTGGGGATATAGTCCGACTTCTTTATGAACGACGTCTGTCCCGCCCTGTACACCGCGTATCCGCAGCGGTTTGCGAACCCGACCTTCCCGGTCTCACCCGTTGGTTTTACGATGAAGAATTCATCCGTGGGATTCCACTGTCCTGAGGCGACATTCGTATTGCTCCCCAGCCAGCTCCTCCAGTATTTGATGTCCTTGATATTCCATCGGCTGGTCTCTCCCCATGGGAGGTAGATTGCCGACTCATCGAGCGGCTTCATACAGGTGATTGCCCAGAGACCGGCAGTGAAGAGGTGGGTCCCCTCGTTTTTGATGGTGTAGGTGACGTCAAAGCTCTTCGAACGCGCCTCGATCTTCAAAAGCTTTCTCAGCTTTGTAGTTTTGTCCACTGGGGAAATTACTGTGACCTTTCGGTCTTCGATAGTAACGTCGCAGGGGCTGTTGTCGGGAGAGTAGCTCGTTTCCGCTTCAGGTGAGATCCACAGCCTCGTTCCACCGTAAAGGTGCCATTTGCTGTCCCCTGCTGATCGGGGGCCGGTTTCCTCGTCGTCTACATAGAAGATATTCTCTCGGCCCTCGGGTAAAAAGCACGTAATCCTCGGACCGATCCCTGTGACGACAACAAGCACATCACCCTTGTCATTCTCTATTCTTACGGCATCGAGCCCGTTGTACGTAGTCTTCTCCGCATTCACTCTCCCGTACCTCCTGATGGATGGATCGTCCGGATATCGAATTCAGGAGGGTTTTGTATATTCCTCTTCACGGTACACAGACCGGCCGACTGACGTACAGCGGAAAGGTATTTTTCGGGAAACTCTTCGGGAAGAATGATATCTATTGTAACCCTGCCTATCATCTTTTTTTGAGGGTCTCTCTCTGTACGCATTACGAGGTGAATATCGTCGGTAGGTATATTCCGTTCCTGACAGAAGCTCAGGACATAGAACCCGGCACAGGTGCCGAGGGAGGCGAGGAACAGGTCGAACGGAGACGGCGCAGACCCCTCTCCTCCTGCGGCTGCAGGCTGGTCGGTTTTAATGTCGAATCCCTTGTATTGAGCGTCAACTCTCTTGCCACCGGGCAATGTAATCTGCATATCCATGTTTTCCCCTCATGAGGATTTGTTAATTTCCATATAGTTTATTACTTTTTTCATCTCCTATCAAGGCAATTTGGGATACCGGGGTCTATGATATCCCCTTGTCGTGGAGGAACTTTATGTATTTCCTGTCCACGGTGAGTGTATGCCTGACAAGCCACCCTTTCAGGAACTCCAAAAGCTCCGGTAAGAGAGCGCGTTTCTCATCCTTAAGTCTCGATAAAAACAGATCGAGCTCGTGCAGGAGCCGCACATGGGCGTCACTGTGTACTTTATAGCCGGGGTAGGCGTTCTTGCTCATGAGCTTCTCTTCGTCTCTGAAATGTGATATTGTGGCTTCCAGCAGCTCACCAAGAAGGTTTTCGATTCTGGTGATCGTGGATTTTCTCTCGGCCTCGTTGAGGATGTCATTCGCAAGCCGGAACAGGGTTTTGTGCTGTGCATCGATCTGCTGTATGCGTACGCTGTAATCGTCGCTCCACTCTATCCCGAACCTCGTTTTAAGGAGCCTTGTTCGCTTCTTCAGCTGCTCAAGCAGCTTCAGCTGGACTATGGGAATGTCCTCTAATTCCTCCCCGGGAATGACGTATACCTTCGAGCGCCGTGTCGCACGGGCTTCGAACAGACCCGCCTGGGTGTGGAGGATCTTCTCCTCTCCAAAAAAGTCTCCTGTTTCGAGTGTCTCCACCTTTCGGTCTTTGGATACGATCTCTATTGAACCGGACCGAAGCAGGAAGAGCTCCGGCGGTTGTCCGGTTTCGAGGTATTCCCCCTTGTTATACGATCGCGCCTCCATGGCTGCAGCGATGTGGTTATGGATCGGACAGGATATGATATCCCCGAAGATACTCGTGCGGCTGAGAAAATGGCGCAGGTCGTGCCGTTTTCTTATACTCTCGAGTAGTTTGTTTTTCATGATGAAAGAGAGGTAGAGAGGCTGTGGGATCTTGAGGACCCGCACAAAGCTCTTGGTTCGGAAGGTATAATCACACGGTTTTTTATTAAGTGCGGACCACTCTCCGACCAAAGACCCTGCGCACAGGGTGCTCCTGCTTCCTGCCTGGGAGTCTATTGCCTCAACGAGACCGCTCCTTATAAGGTAGACGTCTTCTGTCGGTGTTTTTCTCTTTATGAGGATCTGTCCCGGCGGGAGAAGGAGAATAGGACAGCTTTTAAGGGTGTTGAGGTCGGAATCCTCGGCGTCGGGAAAAAAGGAACGCAGATATCCGTACGCTGTTTCAAGGATGAAATCCTTTCCGGCGGGAACGAGCACATCCTCGGTACCGAAGCTTGCGGACGAGCCTATCTCCTTCTGTGAGTCGGTAAGCGGCGCGGAGGTGTGACTGAGAACGAGCTTTTTTGAACTGTCCTGTGAAAAATCCTCAGCCTGACCGTGGATATACCCTCCGCCTATGTCGATCTTCTTCAGGTCGACGGGCCTGAGGTATCCCTCCTTTACGCTTTCGAAAAACTCTTTGGAGATACCGCTTTTCTTCGGGTCGGCCGTAACCATATCCTCTAAAACCTTGAATGAAGCGATGTCAGCGAGATGTGCGTATACTTTGTACCCGCCGTCGAAAGCAGTTCTGAAATACAATACGCTCGTTTCGACGGGATGAGGGGAAAAGAGGGGCATCACCTCAAGCCCTTCGATGTTGTTCCAGCGGTCGAAGTCGAGGTCATGAACCCTGAAATATCTCGAAAACTGCCTCTCGTCGATACCGGTAAGTGCCTCGAGTTTCCGCTCGACCGACCTTCTCACGAGAGGGGTTGCGAAGTAGTGTATTCTGTTATTGGATCTGATCAGGGTCGGGAGCCCGGCGAAGTGGTCGTCGTGAGCATGTGTATGAAATATTCCCTCTATTTCGTTGATGCTTATCCCCAGAGCAGTAAGGCTGTGAATGATGTTCGGGCCTGCGTCGATGAGATACAGCTTTCCCATGTGGCTGATAATGCTCGCCATGCACGGTCTGGTCTCATCCCAGCCGTCACCCTCGCCTGTGTGAATGACGGAGAATCGCTCTCTTTGGGTGCGGTGAAAGTCCAGATTATACGGAGGGCTGTATTCTTGTTTTGGTGAAAGATTGAGATCCACCGTGACTGAGCTGTCCCCGTAGAGGAACTCGTAAATGTTTATCCCTTTTCTGTGGATGTATACTCCCTGGCGGAGCTCGACCACATCCCTGTCCATGATCCGGAACTCGATGAGGTCTTCAGTTGCCCTTATGTGGTCAAACGCAAACCTCATTTTCAGTCGGATCATCCGCTCTGCGAGATCACGAGGGATACCTGCCTCAACTATCTCCTCGATTGTGGTCAGTCCGTAATTACCCCTGTATATATACCCGCTCTGCGCCTTCACCTGGTCCTCGATCCCGATGAGCATGGGACGTATCCCTCTGTTGTTGGGATGACCGGGAATAAGCATACCCTGTCGATAGAACATCTGAAGGACAGGGAACTCGGCGAGGTTGCTGAACCTCCCGTTCTGGATCGGAGTGTCCGAGAGCAATATCACATTGGGACCGGTCTCGTAACTGAAGCCGTCCTTTTGCTTGGGAACAATCAGCCCTCTTTTAAAGAGGTGTTTGATGCTGTCTGCAGGACAGCCGCAGAGGATGTACAGATCGGCGTCCGGCTCTTCGACCCAGTACACGCCCTCGATGATCTTTCGCTTTTGCATCCTTCGAACCCAGTAGTGAGACGTCTCTAACAGGAAATATACCACATAGGGTATGATTTCGCACGCTATTTACACTAGGCTGTGACCTGTTTCTGCTGTTAGAAAAGCCCTCTCGAGGACATCCTCTCGATCTCTCCTTTCATCTCCTTTACCATGATCTCTACCGAGAAGGGATGAAGTCCCAGCAGCTTGAGGCACTCTTCGTAGAGCTTTGTGTCCTGGCAGGGAGCGTCCTTGTATCCTTCAGCGCTCGTCTGACAGAGATAGTCTGAGACGTAGGTGGTGATAACTATGCGCTCGTGTTGGGCGGGAGCCAGTGACGGGTCATGGTGTCCTCCTATAGAGTGCACAAGGTTGCCGGGGCGCTTCCATGACCTGACGAGCGACTTTCCGAGCTGTGCATGGTTGAATCCGAGAATCTCATTCTCTGCTGAAATGAGGTTTTTCGTCTCTTTTTTGCATAGAGACAGTATGGTCCTGAAATCCTTCTGCAGGAACTGATCTTCTACTATAATCCCGATGTCGTGAAGAAGCCCGGCTGCATATGCATTTTCGCCTTTCTCCCCGAACTCCATCCTATATATGATCTTACAGAGGAGGGCAACACCGACACTGTGGCGCCAGAGCTGCGGTCTCGAGTAGTCTTCTATTGTATCCGTCTTTCGAAAGAGCTCACAGACCTTCTGGCTCAGGGCAATCTCTTTGAGGGTATCGAATCCTATCCAGATTACAGCCTGCTCGACATCATCTATACTGCCCCTTCCCCCGTAGTAGGCGGAGTTCGCAGCCTTCAGGACCTTTGCCGTGAGCGGAGGATCGGCCCCTATCAGTTCAGTCAAGTCTTTTACAGTAGATCTCGGGTTGTTGATGATCTCGACGATTCCGGAGACGATACTTTTGATGGAAGAGATCTCGGAGCTATCAGCAAGATTTATGATATCTTCAATACTGTTTTTCCCGTTGCCGTGTTGATAATCCATGGCGGATTCTCTAATTATTTCATTTCAAATGGAGTATCGGAAAATAAACATTATGTTCATCAGAGCAGGGACTATGTATTAAGTACTACTTGCTATTTTATATGTTTTTTTGAGATTAGTAAATTTAAAACAATCTAGATTGTAAAATAATTTGCTTTTTTATGTACGCTGCGGCGAGTGAAAAGAGGTCCTTTCAATGCCGTATCAGCGGCTTTTACCTGTGCATCGTTGCTCATGAGGAGAAAATCAGGACCGTATACACCAGTGAGTAGGGGACAAGGCCGAGCAGCGGGAGGAGGGCGAAGAAGTACCTCTTGAACTTCGACTCCCCCCCTGTTCACCGTAAGCGGAGGGGAGGGCTTTCCTTCCCGCTTTATGAAATAGGAGGGAGGAAGCACAATAGGCTTTGTACACGACAACGAAGAGCGGGAGAACGAGGATACTTACAAAAAACCCGCGGGTGAGATTACCCTCAAAGAGGGAGCCTATGAATCCGTCTGCGCCTATTTCGTAAACTCCCCCGAAGAAGAGGATCTCCTTTATGCTGTACCTGTACCTTTTCTGTACTTTGAGCATGAGCAGGAGCATGATGATATACCAGGGCATAGTCACGAGGTAGTCTATTCCCAGCCGGGGGTCAGCGGCGATACCGCTCGCTCCGAGCAGCCGCTCGAAGTACCAGAATACAAACTCGACCCACAGAGAGCCGAGGGTCCCAAACAGCATGAAACGTAACTCTCTTCCCATCCATGCGGTTTTTTCCGGGGGATCTCTTTTCGCTATCAGGAAGATGAAGCTCGTGAGACCGCATACAAGGCTTGAGAGCGCCACGGTCCTGTCGTTCGGGGTCCCGAAACCGAGCCAGTATATGCATAGGAGGATGATGAGTAAAAACCAGCAGCCGAAGGGCTTTGCGGCTACTGAGGAGGTGGCCCCCTTCAGTATTGAAGAAAGACCTTTTTTCACCCTGTCCATACCGAACAGCCTGTCACATGTTATCGGTAATTACAATGCCCTCAAAATGTGGAATTTATGCGGAAAGAATGCCGATGTAATATATATAACCGGTAGAGGAGTCCGATATGAGAAAGGTGACGCTGCTTGTTTTATTCTTATTTGTCGCAGCCTTTTGCAGTCTTTGGGGTGAGGAGTACGATTTCAGGCAGACGCGGTGGGGGATGAGTGTGAAAGAGGTGAGGGCTTCCGAGCACTGGCGTCTATTGCGGAAGGAGGGGGGTGAGAAGGAGTACAGACTCGTGTATTCCGCCAGTATCGCCGGTCTGGACGGGTGTATTGTCTATGGGTTTTCAGAATACAAGCTGAGATCTGCGCTGTACAGCTTTTCTATCGAGGAGAGCGGCGAAGCGCTGCAGAAGTACAGGTATCTGAAAGATAATATTACTAAAAAGTACGGAAAGCCAGACAGCTCGAAGAGCATCTTCAGCGAAGAGAAGAAAAGGGAGCTCGGGCCGTTCTCCTTTGTCCTTCTTCTCCCTCTGGCCTTCAGGTCGAACGACTACCTCGAGAAGGGGCAGCTCGTCATGGAAACTGTTTGGACCACGGATTTCACCTACATCACCCTCCTTGTGAAGAAAGAAGATGAAAAGTACCTGATAGAAATCGGGTACGAGCACAAAAGGTGGACCGATGATCGTAGAAAAGAGGAGGAGGAGAGAAGGAATCAGGAGGAAAAAGAGCTTTTTGACGCCATATAGCGGCGATCAGAAAAGTTCCGGCTGAAGGTCCTCCGGGAGGGCCCCTTCATGACCTTTTTTGGGGGGGAGAGCTTTTTTTTCTGTGAGCGCATCCTCTATCGTGTCTAGAAAGCGGCTTCGGTTCAAACGGTATTCCCTCCCGAAGAGACGGCGTCTTGACGCATGGGAGAGAAGAAGGACTCTCTTCGCCCTCGTCATCCCGACATATAACAACCGCATTTCCTCGAGAAGCTTGCCCTCATCAGTCTGCACCTGTTCTTCACCCCGGCCCGGCTCATTGAGCTTCTGATCTTTGCCGCCCGCGGCTGCAGACTGGTCCCACAGGGAGTAGGGGACGAGGCCTTCTTCGCATCCGACGATAAATACGCAGGTGAACTCGAGCCCCTTCGAAGCATGGAGAGTGAGAAGAGAGACGTTTTCCCCCATGCGTTCGTAGGAATCGATCCCCGTTCCCATTGTGATAAGCTCGAGAAAGCTTTCGAGAGAGGGATGCCGGCCGGCCAGATCGCACAGCGTGTATAGCGACCTTTCCTCATCAGGAGCGGGATCAGAGAAGAATAGGTCGATAAGTGATTCGACTTTTTCGCCTGCCGTGCGTTTGTCCTCTACCGCTGAAAGCGTAACATCGATCTCCTTGTCGCTTATTCCGCCTTTTTTCAGCAGCCTTTCTCTCAACAGTCTGTTGTTCCGTGTTATAGAGAGGCGGAGCAGGTCCACGATTGTACGTGCAGGCTCCTTGCCGAAGAGCGGAAAGTGGTTAACCGCCCTGAACGGTATGCCGTGATCCAGGAAGGCCTTCTCCAGGACCTCCATCTGGTGGCCTATTCTCACGAGTACGGCGAAGTCTGAGAGGCTTTTGATTTCGGAGCTTTCGCGGCCCTCGCTGATATTACTGTCCATCGAGAAGAAACGAAGCCCCCCCATCATCCTTTCTATTGTACGGGCCACCCATTCCGCTTCGCTCCTGTCTGTGGGGTGATCCGTTATCCTGATCTTGACGTCACTCCGCTTTCCCTCGAGGAAGAAAGGGTCCTCCGCCGGTTTTGCTTTCCTCATCACTTCACACGAGCCCTTGAGGATAGGAGCGGAACAGCGGTAGCTCTTTCGCAGCCTGTAGACTGTTGCCAAAGGGTAGTCTTCAGCAAAACGGTCGGAGAACTGTGCTGATGCGCCGCGAAAGCCGTATATGGCCTGATCCGGATCGCCTATCACGAACAGATCGGATTCACAGGATGGCGCAAGGAGCCTCACCAGACTGTACTGCGAGTGGTTTATGTCCTGATATTCATCTACGAGCACCCACCCAAACCTATCTCTGTAGGAAGCGAGCAGATCCTGGTCACGTGACAGAAGGTCGACTGCTGATGTTACCAGATCGTCGAGGTCGAAGAGGTTGTGTTCCTTCAGATAGGTCTCGTACATCCTCTCCATCCTGACGGCCTCTTTTTCTGCGGGCGGTGTTCCGCACTGCTTCGAGAGAGAGATCGCTTTCGAGATACTGGCCGACCTGCGCCTCTCACAGCCGAGAGATTCGAGAATGTACCTCCTGTACTCTGCGCCTGCAATTGAGAACCCCTCTTTTCTTCCGAGCCTATCGGGGTAGTCTTTCAGCACACTAAGCCCGAACCTGTGAAAGGTGCTGATAAACGGGCCTGCGGAAGAACCCAGGCCTGCTGTTTCTCGTACCCGCTTCAGCATCTCGTATGCCGCCTTGTTGGTAAAGGTCAATGCGAGGATGCTTCCCGGCAGAACCCCTCTTTCGAGGATGAGGTGGGCGATCCTCATGGTGAGCACCTGTGTTTTACCGGTACCTGGCCCTGCTAGCACAATAGCCGGGCTGCCCTCGTGTCCTGCAGCTTTTTTCTGCTCCTCATTGAGTGTAAAAGACACCGGTAAGGTGGGCACTTTCCCGGTCTCTTTATTTATCAGTTTTTTATACTCGCCGGGTTCGAAACGGGCGATCTTTTTCGTTTCGCCGGGAGATGTTCTCCCGGGGGTTGCGGTAAAAAGAGATTTTTGTCCTCCTAAGCGTTTCACTTCTCCATCCTCGAATACGCGGACTCTTCCGTATTCGCCGTCGAATCCCTCCTCTATATACACCTCCCTCCTTCTCATCCTCCGGATTGCCTCGGTGAGGAGATCGGGGAAAAGGGGCTCGATATCGCTGAGGGGAAGGTTGATGAGAAGGTCGAACTCGGATCCTGCGGTCTGTACCGTCTCTTCGTAGAGCCTCTGGACCCTCTTCGAAGACGGCCCGGTACCGACGATTTCGGAAAGGATCTCCGGTAGAGGGATAAGCGGGTAGAAGGGGGCTTTCGAGGTCCTTTCGGTCTCATCCTTTCGGTCTGCGAGCTGGAACACCCGGTTCATCACCCCAACAGTGACCTTCTTCCCGCAAACCGGACATATTCCTCCCGACTTCAGAGTCTGTTCAGGACTGAGACGGACTCCGCATTTGCGGTGCCCGTCGTAGTGGTATTTACCCTCCTGAGGGAAAAACTCCACTGTGCCGAGGAATCGAGAAGGGTTGCCGCTTTTCATCGCGTGGGTCATTGCATCGTAGGACAGCTCCGTATCGAAGAGGTTCGCCTCCCTACCGAGACGGTGGGGAGAGTGAGCGTCGGAGTTCGATATCAGCGTGTAACGGTCGAGGAAGCTGCACAGCATGTTCATTGCAGGGTCTGATGAGAGGCCGGTTTCCACGGCCCGTATGTAGTGAGAGAGGTCGCCGTAGCACTCCGATATGCTGCTGAAGGCGGAACCAGACCCAAGCACACTGAACCACGGCGTCCAGATGTGGGCTGGAACAAAGAAGCAGCGCTCCGAGCAGGAGAGGGCGATCTCCAGGAGGTCTTTGGAGTCGAGGCCGAGTATGGGGCGGCCGTCTGAGGTAATGTTCCCTATCTTCGAAAGCTCG
>DATKZJ010000074.1:0-3029 GCA_035527995.1 Spirochaetota bacterium
AAAAGAAAAGCAGGTGTGTCTGCGTTACTGTGACGAAAGGGGGCTTCCTACACAGGAGTTTCCGCATAATCCGAACGGTTCGGCGGAAGCTGTCGCAGGGATATGCGACCCGTCCGGCAGGATATTCGGTCTCATGCCTCACCCGGAGGCTGCATCAGCCTTCTATCATCATCCTGACTGGACAAAACGAAAGCAGAGCCTCTTGAGAGCAGGAGACGTACCCTCACCGGAGGGTGACGGACATCATATCTTTAAGAACGCCTTCGAGCACGTGAAATAGCATGGCCAGGATCTATACCATCCTTTTCGGGCTCTGTATTGCGAGCTTTATCGGCAGTCTCTCGTACAGGGTCCCGCGCGGCATCTCTATCGTCAGGCCCCGCTCCTTCTGTCCTCATTGTTTCCATACTCTCGGGTTGGCGGATCTCATTCCGGTGGTGAGCTACCTCCTTCTGCGCGGAAGATGCAGGCACTGCAACATGAAGATTCCGCCGAGGTATTTTCTCGTAGAGCTTGCGCTCCCTCTCCTTTTCCTCCTCCTTTTCCAGCGCATCGGATTCACCTATCGCTTTTTTCTTCTCTCCTACCTCATATCGGTCATGCTGTACCTCTCCCTGCTCGATATTGACACGGGGCACGTCAGCGCGTGGGATATAGCCGCCGTATACATCGGAAGCCTCGTTCTCCTGTTTTTCTCTCTGACAAACAGGGTTCCCTATCGTGCGACCTATTATCTTTTCGGCTCGCTCGTGGGGGCCGGTCTCGTAGGGGTCTCTTTTACCGTGGTGCTCCTGTTGAAGCGAAGGATACCGATGGGGGCCGGGGACCTTCTCGTCATTCCGGCTTTAGGGTTCTACTTCGGCGCAAGGGAAATCGTACGAGTGCTTATCTTCGGCTCAGCACTCGGCGTGGCAGTCGGGGTTGTTCTCATGGCGGTCGGCGCCGTGAAGAGGGATCAGAAGTTCCCTCTCCTTCCATACCTGGCGGCAGGTGTCGTTTTTGAGCTGCTTCTTTTCTCCTGAAAGAGGCGGGTTTACAAACTGTATGTGATGGGGTATATTTAATACTATGCTAAGGATACTCTTTCTTTTTCTATACCTCTGTACGGGTGTGTTTCTTCTGTTTCAGGCTTCGAAGCTTGCAGGAACCGTTGCCGAGAGAGTTATTCGGCAGAAGACGCCGGTCTCGAAGGATTATCAGGCAAGGGAGACCGAGCTTCCCTACAGGGACACCCTCCGCTATGATGCGTCGATATCTCTCTCGCCGCTCTTCTCATCCGGTGAGTCACAGACCGCTGCAGGGCCGCAGGAGGGGGGGGCTGTCGTTTCGGATTCACCGGTGCTTCGACGCTACGAGCTCAACGGTGTTATTGTGCTCCCCAAGAATCGTTCGATTGCGCTGATACGGAAGTCAGGTGAGAGGGACAGCAACATCTTTCACATCGGGGACAGGATCGAAGATATGGAGATCGTTAAGATCGGGCAGAAAGAGGTCCATCTCAGATCAAAGGGAAACACGATCATCCTCCCTATGTACTACAAGTACACGGCAAAACAAGCCCCCAAAAACGCTCCCCCTCCTGTGAGGGAGGAGGCTTCAAGGGAGTATGAAGGGGCGAGAAAGGTACAGAAGGTGCTGTCGAGGAGCGATGTCGAAGACAAGGTCTTCAGCAAGGTGAACGAAATTCTGACGCAGATAGCGATAAGTCCCTATATGGTGGACGGCGGCATGGAAGGCCTGCGGCTCGTACGGGTTCCCCAAGGCAACATAGTGTACGAACTCGGGGGCAGGTCGGGAGACCTCGTGAAGAGGGTCAACGGTCACGAGCTCAACCAGATAGATCAGATGTACAAGCTGTGGGAGAACATCAAGGACGATTCACGGATTACTGTAGACTTGGAGAGAAACAGGCAGATCTACAGCTTCGACTTCGAGATAAGGGAGTAGGGGCAAATAAAATATATTTTGCTTGACAATAAATTTCATTAATGGTACTATTTTCTAAATATTTATGTTGATAGAACTGCCTTTTTTGATAATACCTGTGGAAAAGTGGTCAAGAATAGGTCCGGGGTTGACGAAAAGGGAGAGATATGGTACCGTAATGTCAATAAATAATTGTTTTTTTCATATATTTTTAAAATTTAGCTTGAATTTTATTTGACATCGTTATATTCTAAGGTATGGTTATGTAGCTTTCTCTTGCGCGTTCGATGAGAGGAATGTCTCTCACATAAGAGGATAGATATAACAGGGTTGTTAATGTATCAGAAACCGGGTGAAAAAGAAGGAGGAGAAGAAGCTACATATGAAACAAGTGAAACGAGGGCCTGGCAAGCCTTATTCTCAACACATGATTTTGTGATATATTCGGGGTTTCCCTGGATAGGGGGTCGTTGACCCTGTGATACATTTTTTTAGGAGGAAGAAGAGAAAATGAAAAAGGTAATTCTTCTGATTTTGTCAGTACTTTTAATCGTTGCTTTTGCTGTTCCCGTAATGGCCGATGTGTCCTTCAGTGGAAGAATCCTCGACGGCTTCATCACGGGGTTCGCTCCAAAAGAAGTCAAGGCAGCATTCAACTACTACTACAGCTGGATCGGTTTAACGGCTGAAGTCGACGAGTACAACACTGTTTATGTAGAGTTCACAGCATCGCCAGGGCAGATCTATAATGATGGGATTAAGCCTTGGTTCAACGGTACGTTTTACAACTCCTCTCTCTACCTGGATACTGATGTCGGTGCGTACTTCGGTCTGCCGATCGGTGTCGTTGGTCGGCTCGGTAGCTTCTGGGTATCTGCCGGAAGAAAGTACGAGGCTACTGTCCATGCGGTTGAGAGGGCTGGGTACGAGGATGCACAGATCAATGGCGTCAATGCGACGGTGGATTTCGGCATTGGTAACGTCGCTGTTGGAACGAGCATCGGTGAGGATTGGGGCTGGACAGGTACGCAAACACTGCCTGCTCAGCAGCTCATCCTGAACCTCCCGGAGCTCGGCCCGGTAGATTTTCAGGCATACATGTA
>DATKZJ010000075.1:0-8855 GCA_035527995.1 Spirochaetota bacterium
TCTCCTTCACGTTGCTCTCACAGCCCGGAGTCGCGATGACCTCTCCCGCGATCTTCTCAAGCCACTCGAACCTCTCTTTCGACATCCCTTCCGGGAGTATGGCGATCGATTCGCAGCCCAGAAGCGCTGCAACATAGGCGCCGCCCCTGCAGTAGTTTCCTGTGGATGGCCACACTGCCTTCTGTGCCACCGGATCGAACTGACCGGTCACGAGCCTGGGAGCGAGGCACCCGAATGTCGCGCCGACCTTGTGGGCCCCCGTGGGAAACCATTTGCCGACCAGTGCGATGATGCGTGCAGGGACACCTGTGAGCTCGGGTGGAAAGACCATATAGTTCAGCCCGCCGAAACCGCCCCCTTTGGGGACCGGCTCGTTTTTCCAGGTTATCCTGAAGAGGTTTCTGGGATGCACGTCCCAGAGACCGATCTTCCGAAGCTCATTCTTTACAGGGGCGGGGATGAGTCCGGGGTCTTTCATCTGTTCGAAGGTGGGGATAACGATGTTCCTCTCCTTGCAGAGTTCCGCCGCCTTGCCGAGCTGCCTGGAGTTTATGGTGAGATCTATCATTTTTTTGCCCTCTCTGTTTTCATATGTTTCAGGCCTGTTTTGCCGTATTTCAGGCCCTGTATCTCTGCGATGATGGAGACAGCGATCTCATCGACTGACCTGCCGCCTATGTCGAGCCCCACAGGCATGAATAGATTCCCGATATCTGTCTCTTTTCCGCACTCTTCGAAAAGCTTCTTTTTCATGACCATAGCCTTCCTCGAAGACGCAAGCGCGCCCACATACGCCGGTTTCCAGTCCGAGGAGTATATTGCTTTCAGTATCTCGAAATCGAGATCGTGGCTGTGGGTGCAGACTACGATATAGCTTTTGTCCGGTACTGAGATCTCCTGCGCAAGACGGCCGTAATCGTGGATCAGCTTTTTTTCTGCACCTTGTACCTGGTCGAGCATCTCCTCTCTTGAATCGACCATGGTGATGAGAACCTCCGCCATTTTCAGGTGATGAAGAAGCGCCTTCCCCACATGGCCCGCGCCGAAGATGAATATACTGTCCTGTTTTCCGATATACTCGTAAAAGAGGGTGGCGCTCCCCCCGCACATCATCCCGAGCTCTATCGCGTCCACGGAAGATCCGTGCTCCCCGAGAGAGTATTTCTTCAGGGTGCTCTTCTGGGTTTTAAATATCTCTTTTGCGGTTTCAATGGCGACCGATTCCAGCCTCCCGCCTCCGACAGTCCCAGTAATATCGCCGTCAAGGGTTACGAGAAGCTTCGCACCAGGGTCCTGCGGCGCGGAGCCAGATCTGTCCACGACCGTGACAATGACACACGGTACGCCGCTTCGCTTGAGCTTTCCTATAACTTCATAGATATCTATATCCGACATACTCTCTTCCTTACAATTTGGATGTGCAATGCTCGAAGAAAAGTCTCAGCAGCTTGAGGGACACAGCCTTCCTATAACTTTTTTTCGACCGCTGATCGTCGATAGGAGTGATAAGGTCGGAATATCTCTCGCAGATATGGGGTATGAGGTTTCGTATATCGTTGATCGGCGTTCCGATGATCTCCTCTTCGATGGCCCGCGACCGCACAACGGTCGGCGCGACCGCGCCGTATGCCACCCGGACGTCCGATACCCTTTCTTCCTCCACTTTCATGAGGCCCACGATCGAGACCTTTGAAAGCGAATTGTATCTCCTCGTTCCAACCTTTCTATAGAAAGAACAGTCGAACTTCGTTTGAGGCACGATGATTCCGGTGAGAAGCTCGGCTTCTTCACGCACCGTGGTTCCGGGACCTGTGATGAACTCATCGATGAGCATGATCCTCTTGCCGTCCACCTTCGAGAGGACCACCGAAGCGCCGAGCGCGGATAGCACAGGAATGGTGTCTCCTGCAGGAGACGCGTTGCATATGTTACCGCCTAGCGTGCCCCTGTTCCTTATTGCGGGAGCGGCGATGTTCCGGATGCACGTTCTCAAAACTTCAGGCAAGCGATGGTCGTTCATAAGCGAGCTGTACGTACAGCACGGGCCTATGCTGACGCAGCTCTTTTCCGATACGACGAGTCCAAGCTCCTCGATGTGACCTATGAAGAGAACGGGCTTTTCGAATCGCGGTATAAGACCCCCCTGCCTTTTATGCCGGACCATGAGGTCTGTGCCTCCTGCGAGGGGAATGGCCCCTGTGCCCGCCATCATTTCAACCGCCTCTCTTAGAGTCTCAGGCCTGAGAGCCTTTTTCACGCCCCCTCCTCGATGCAATCCTGATTCCTTCGACAATTGAGCTGTACCCCGTGCATCTGCAGAAATTTCCTGAAATCGCCTCCCGTATCTCATCCTCTGTAGGGCTGCTGTTTGTTCTCAACAGTGCTTCGGCAGCGATCACGAACCCTGGCGTGCAGAACCCGCACTGGACCGAGCCCGCCTCTGCGAATGCGTCGCTGATCTTCCCGTACCGTTTTGTCTCTCGTAAACCCTCGATCGTGACGACAGAGGCCCCTTGGACGGTTCCCACCGGGGTAATGCACGACAGTGCAAGCTCGCCGTCGATTAGAACTGAACACGCCCCGCACTCCCCTTCGCCGCACCCCTCCTTCACGCCGGTAAGCCCGAAATCCTCCCTGAGAACATCGAGGAGCCTTCTTAAGGGGTCTGTGTCTATCGTGACCTCTTTCCTGTTGAGGACGAATCTAATCTCCACCTTCGGCCGCCTCCATGAGATATTCAGGTGTCACAGGGACCTGCCGTACGGAGACTCCGAGAGCGTGCCCTACTGCTGATGCCAGGGCCGGTGCGACTCCGATGAAAGGGAGCTCTCCCGCACATTTGGCCCCGAAAGGCCCGTATTCATAGTAGTTTTCTATCAGCATGCTCTCGGCATCGGGAAAATCCATCGAAGTGGGCAGGATGTAGTCTGTGAGGGTTCCCTGCTTGAGGTTCCCGCCAGAGCTCTGCATCACCTCTATCGTCGCGTAGCCGAGCCCCTGGGATATCCCTCCCTCTATCTGCCCACGAACTATCATCTCATCGATCGGGGTTCCCACATCGTATACACCCCAGACTCCGGTCACCTTTATCTCATACGTATCGGGGTCCACCTCGACCTCCACCGCGTTCGCCCCCCATGAGTACACGGGGTACGCATCTCCCTGGAAAAGCTCCTGGTCCCACTCTATATGTGGAGGCTGCTCGTACTCTACGAGCACCTCGTCCCCCCCGGTTTTTTCAAGTCTCTGGGCCGCCTTCCTGAGAAGCTCCCCGACGATCATGACCGTCCTCGAGGCTACGGTCGGGCCTGAATCAGGGACCCTATCTGTGTCCGGATTGTCGTAGATAACGTCGTGTATCGGAAGCCCTAGCGTTGTTGAGACGATCTTTCGAAGGGTCGTCCCGGCACCCTGCCCCATCTCCACGTTGGACACGAGGATCTCGACCCTGCTTTCTGTGTCCCTTTTCAGCTTGACCTTTGCCTTGATCTTGTCCTTTTCACCGCTGCCGGTGAACGCGCAGCCGTGGAGGAACAGGGAGGTCCCTATCCCGCGAAGTGCCCTGACCCCACTTTTTTTCAATCCGACTCTCTTTTTTTCGTAGCCCGACATTCTCGTGATATGCCCGATGATCTCGGGAAGTTTGATCTCTTCCCGGATTTTTCCTCCGGTGACTGTACGGTCTCCCTCCTTCAGGATGTGCTTCTGCTTCCATGCCAGAGGGTCCTTTCTCAAGTGAGAGGCGAGAGCGTCCATGTGCATCTCGATCCCGAAGATCGCCTGCGGGCCTCCGAACCCTCTGAATGCGCCTGAAGGGACGTTGTTTGTGGCGAGCGTCTTTCCGCGCACCAGGACATCCCGGATATTGTACACCCCTGTAGCCGCAAACATCGCCCTCTGAAGCACAACAGGTGAAAGGCCGCAGTAGGCGCCGCCGTCAAGGGTGATGTCGATCTCCATGGCGGTTATCTCTCTGTGGCCGCCGAGAGCTGTTCTTATCACTATTACGGACGGATGCCTCTTCGTGGTGGAACGGATATCCTCGTCCCTGTCGAAGATGAGCTGTACAGGCCGCCTGCTCTTCAACGAAGCGAACGCGACATGGCCCGCTATTATCGAAGGGTACTCCTCCTTTCCGCCGAAGGCCCCGCCGGTCGTTGTCTGGACGACCCGTATTCTATCCTCGTCATAACCAAGGCCCTGAACGAGCGCAGCCTTCACGTAGTAGGGGCACTGTATCGACCCGTAGACGGTCACCCTCCCGTTCTCGTAGATCCCTGTCATGCCCTGCGGTTCGATATAGATATGCTCCTGGCAGCCCGTGCTGTACTCTCTTTCAAAGATCTCCGAAGCGTCCATGAATGCGGATTCCGGGTCTCCTTTGCGTATCTCGTATTCGGCGAACTTGTTGTGACTCTCGTAGATAGGAGGGATGCCGGGGTCGAGGGAATCTTCGACCGTGAGGACCGGTTCCAGATCCTCATAGCGGACCTGTATGCTTTCGAGGATTCGGACGACCGTTTCCTTTTCGGGGCCGACTACGAGCAGGATCGGTTCTCCGACGTAGTTTACCACCCCGTCTGCGAAAAAGGGCTGATCATCGACGAGCATTTTTACCCTGTTTCTACCGGGGACATCGTTTCTGTCAACAATCCAGTACCCTTTTGGAATATCTGGAAGGATGACGGCTTTTATAAAAGCCCTCGGTTTCGGAGAGCGGAGAGTTACCGCATGGAGCATGCCTTCGAACTTCAAATCAGCGATATAGGTTGCATGTCCCCCTGACTTCTCAGCGGATTCGATTCTTTTGACTGGACTGCTGATCTTTTCTTTCATTTTGTGAAAAGAGTATTAGAAGCAGATGGATTTACAGCCATTACATTATACACTCATATCAGCTCTAAAATATAGATATTTTTAAATATTTAGAGAACGTAAAGTTCTGCGGTAACCCACACGGTTTAGAGAAATTATTTCAACTGTCAGGCGCGTTGGTAATACGGATTATGGCACGGATATTACAATTGCTTTTTTGGGTTAAGTTGATACACTGTTTAGAAGAATCATGTTCTTATCAAGCTGATAAAAGTACGGCTCGAAAGGAGAAACATACAATGCGCAGTTTTATAGGAAGAGACATCCTTTCCTTGAAGGATTTTGAACGGGCGGAGTTTTTCCGTGTTTTTGAGGTCTGTGACAGGTTGAGGACCTATGCCGAGAACCGGCGCAATGCGGACCTGCTAAAGGAAAAGACCCTGCTTACGGCGTTCTACCAGCCGAGCACGAGGACCCGCATGGCTACGGAGGCCGCGATGCATCGCCTCGGTGGACACGTCCTCGGTTTCGCAGACCCGAAGATGACGAGGGCGGGCGATTTCTACCAGGAATCGATGAAAGATACGATTCACATGCTCGAGTATTACTGTGATGTCATCGCCATGCGTCATTTTCAACAGGGCGCTCCGGCGGAGGCTGCGAAATATGCCAGCGTGCCGATTATCAACTGCGGGGACGGTTGGGGAGAGCACCCGACCCAGGTCTTAACAGACCTCTACACCGTGCTGAAGGAAAAAGGCACTATCGACGGGCTTCATTTCATGTGTATCGGGGATATGCGCATGCGCACGATGCATTCTATCGGCTATTCGCTGACGAAGTTCGACTGTGAAGTTACGCTTATTTCTCCGCCTGAAATGTCGCCGACGGAGGAGTGGAAGAAGGAACTTGAGGCCAAAAACCTCAGGTTCAGGGAAGTCGAGCATGTCGAGCAGGCCATCGGGGACGCCGATGTGATCTATATGGAACCGGTCGTGCAGGCGGACTACACGAAGTCACGGGAGGAGCGCGGAAAGGAAGTTGGCACTACGCCTTCGAACTACAGGGTCACCCGCGAGCTCCTGCGCAAGAAGGGTAAGAGCGACTCCATCATCCTGCACTCTCTCCCGCGAATGGACGAGCTTCCGCCAGACGTCGATTCGACCCGTCACGCCCGCTACTGGGAGGAGGCTTTCAACGGTGTCGTGCTCCGGATGGCTCTGCTTGCCCTCGTGCTCGGCGCGATGGAGTAGAGCCAAAAGACAACTGTCATAGAGGGAGGGCGCAATGAGGACAGATTTTCACGGGAAACATTTCATCACTCTTCAGGAGTGGGATAGAGAGGAGGTCGACACACTGCTCGATGTGTCGATGGAGCTGAAGAGGGATTTTGCGATGGGTAACCCGACACCGCACCTGCTTTACAAGACGATATTTCTGATGTTCTTTGAGCAGTCCACGAGAACGAGAAACTCCATGGAGGCCGGTATCGCGCAGCTCGGCGGTCACGGGACATTTCTCGACACGAGCACTATGCAGACAGCGCACGGTGAGGTTGCCAAGGACACGGCGGTTATCCTCTCACGATACGGGCACGGGATAGCGTGCAGGAACTGCGAGTGGGAGGTGGGAAACAGCTACATAAGGGACATGGCGAAGTGGTCGAAGGTTCCTGTCATGAACCTTCAGTGTGACCTTTACCACCCGATGCAGGGCATCGCAGATCTCATGACGATGGGTGAAAAGATCGGAACCCTGGAGAGGGTCAAGGTCTCCATCATATGGGCGTTCGCCACGAGCCACAGGAAACCGATATCCGTTCCCCTCACACAGCTTCTTCTGTTTCCGAGGTACGGCATGGATGTGACGCTTGCACATCCGAAAGGGTTCGAGCTTCCGGATTGGGCGGTAGAGCAGGCAAGGAAAAACGCCCAGAAACATGGAGGGAAGATTACTCTTACGAACAGCATGGAAGAGGCGTACAAAGGTGCCCATGTGGTCATTCCCAAAAACTGGGGAAGCTGGTCCGGGAGACTCGGAGAGGAGGACCCCGGCACGCTGCTCGAATCGAACAGAAATTGGAAGTGCACGGAGCGGATGATGGGTCTCGCGGACAGGGATGTCATGTACATGCACGCTCTTCCGGCGGACAGGAACAACGAGGTCGAGGATGCGGTTATCGACGGTCCGATGTCAATCGTGTATGACGAAGCGGAAAACCGGCTTCACACGGCAAAGGCCGTCATGACGTTAACGATGCGGGGGAAATAGATGGGCACTCTAGCGATTATCGCGATAGGAGGAAACTCCCTCATAAAAGACAGCAGCCACGAGACAGTGAAAGACCAGTACGAAGCGGTGAGAGAGACGAGCGGGCATATTGCGGACCTTGTTGAGGAAGGATATGAGACTGTCATCACGCACGGGAACGGTCCCCAGGTCGGATTCATCCTCCTCAGGTCGGAGCTCGCCCACGAGTTGGCAGGGATGCATATCGTGCCGCTCGTGAACTGTGTTGCAGACACGCAGGGCGCGATAGGGTATCAGCTTCAGCAGGCCCTCAGGAATGAATTCGACCGAAGAAACATAAAGAAGACAGCTGCAACTGTTGTGACGCTCGTGGAGGTGGACAGGGATGACCCGGCATTCTCGAATCCGACCAAACCGGTAGGCTCCTTCTTTAACGAAGAGCAGATAGGAAGCATACGGGAGAAGCACCCGGAATGGCATATCGTGCACGAGGCCGGAAGAGGATACAGGAGGGTCGTGCCGTCTCCCCTACCGAAGAAAATCCTCGAGAGCGATGCAATCGAGGCCCTTCTCGCGCAAGGATTCTGTGTCATCGGTGCCGGGGGAGGCGGGATTCCGGTCTACAGAAACGAGCAGGGTGAGCTGGAAGGGATCGACGCGGTTATAGACAAAGACCTTGCTACAGGCCTGCTCGCTTCCCAGCTCAATGCGGACCTCTTCGTGATATCAACCGCCGTGGAGAAGGTATACCTCAACTACGGAAAAAAAGACGCAGCTCCACTCGACAGAATAAACGTCGAGCAGGCGAAAACGTATATGAATGAGGGCCATTTCGCTCCGGGGAGCATGCTCCCCAAGATAAAAGCAGTACTCGAATTCTTGGACCGGGGAGGGAAAGAGGCGATTATTACGAATCCCGAATCTCTCACAAGGGCGGTGAGAGGAGAGAGCGGGACCCATATCATCTCGAAATAATAGATTTCTGACGGCCCAGATGGTGTGATTTTTCACAGTCATTAATCGTTGTTATGTTATCAGGACCATCCGCGATCAAATGAATAGTATTTAGTATGTGGATTGTGCGGTTTTCTTGGAAATTGGACGGAATCGTTGCCGGATGAAGATCCGGTGGTTGAGTGATATAAGCATATAATGCGAGAATAGATATCTGGATCGTGAGCCTTCGCTTCCAGATTACCGGATAATGATTTCACGTAACTTTACAGCAGAGCCGCATAGTTTATGTGATTAATGAGAAAAAGGGGTTTGGGGCCCCTTAAAAAGCGGTAAATCGGTACCACGTCTTTATGACTCGACTTTAACATTGAGAATAGAGGGAAACGACAGTGGGCGACAGGATGAGACCGGTTCCTTTTACCCGGCTTCTACGCTGGATGTGTGAGGAGTACGGAAAAGAGAGGACGATCTTCGGGATACCGGAACCCTGTTTTTTTCGTACGAAGAACAGCCCGGGCATAAGAGTGTTCGATGAGGGCTGCGAAACGCCGATAGGCCCGGCAGCCGGCCCGCACACCCAGCTGACCCAGAACATTATTGCGGCATACCTCGCTGGCGGGAGATGGATCGAGCTCAAGACGGTTCAGCTCGTCGACGATCTCGAGATCGAAAAGCCATGTATCGACGCGCGGGACGAGGGCTACAATACCGAATGGTCGCAGGAGCTCTCCCTCGAGGAGTCCTTCGATGAATACCTCAAGGCATGGATACTGCTCCACTTTCTGGAAAAGATCTTTTGTCTTCATTCCGGCCCGGAGCGCTCATTCATTTTT
>DATKZJ010000076.1:0-6176 GCA_035527995.1 Spirochaetota bacterium
AGCCTCAGACACCTCGTTTGCCTTCCCGAAGCCGACACCGACATGTCCGTTCCTATCCCCTACGACCATCAGTGCGCTGAAGCTGAACCTTCTCCCTCCTTTTACGACCTTTGCAACGCGATTCAGCTTGACGAGTTTCTCAGTGAGCTCCTCTTGCTTCTCTTCTGCTATGACTTCTTTACCTGACAATTCGAACTCCTTGCCCCGATTTTTAAAGTTTCAGGCCGCCCTTCCTCGCCCCTTCACACACAGCTTTTACCAGACCGTGGTACTGGTAGCCGTTGCGGTCAAAAACCGCCTCTTTTATCTTGTGATCCTTGAGCTTTTTAGCGAGAAGCTCCCCCAATGCGGCAGCCCCGGCTTTGTCACTTTTTATTCCCTCGTCGAAATCAGACGCCGAGCACAGGGTAACCCCCTTATCGTCGTCTATGGCCTGGGCATACAGGTGACGGTTGCTCTTGAACACCGAGATCCTCGGCTTTGACGATGTACCGTGGATCAGCTTCCTGATACCCTTCTTCCTTCGAAGTCTTCTTTCTATTTTGTTCATTTCTCGACCTTTACTTGACTGCTGTCTTGCCTGCCTTCTTTCTCACTATCTCGTCGCTGTACATGATCCCCTTTCCTTTGTAGGGCTCAGGGGGCTTGAACCGCCTGATGTTTGTTGCCACCTGCCCTACGAGCTGTTTGTCTATACCGCTGACAACTATCGTCGTGGGGTCCTGTACTTCGACCTGTATTCCCTCCGGAATCGCATACTCTACACTATGGGAGAAACCGAGACTGAGGTCAAGGCTCTGCTCCTTGAGCTGGGCCTTGTATCCCACTCCCGAGATCTTCAGCGTCTTCGAAAACCCGGTAGAAACGCCTATTACCATATTATTGATAAGCGCCCTCACGAGACCGTGGTTCGCCCTCGATTGGTTTCCCTCACTCTTATTGACGATGATTATCTGGTTCCCTTCCTTCTTTATCTCACCTTCGTAGGAGATATTCTTCTGGAGAGTTCCTTTAGGCCCTTTTACAGTGACCTTGGAATCACTGTAATCGAACTCGACCTTCTCCGGCAGATCGATCGGTTGTTTTCCTATTCTAGACATATTCCTTCCTGACCTCATTTACCATATATAGCAGATTACCTCGCCTCCAACTTCCTGCTCCCTCGCCTTCTTATCGGTGAGTACTCCCTTGGAGGTGGATATGATCGAAGTTCCGAACCCATTGAATATCCTGGGCAGCTCATGTTTCCTCTTGTACACCCTGAGTCCGGGCTTAGAAACCCTCTTCAGGTTGTGAATGATACCATTGCCGGTCTGGGTGTACTTCAGATAGATACGTATGTAGGACCTGTTGCCCTCTTCGATTATCTTGAAGTTCTTTATATACCCTTCATTCTTGAATATCTTTATGATTTCCATCTTCAGTTTGCTGGCCGGAATGTCTACCTTTTCCTTTTTAGCTCGGTTAGCATTCCTTAATATCGTCAACATATCTGAGACTGGATCAGATAAACTCACTCTATCACCTCGTATTAAGATATATTCTGGAATATATAACTTTCCAATATCGCTTGCGCCATCTGCACCCTACCAGCTCGATTTGGTGATACCGGGGATCATCCCCTTATGGGCAAACTTTCTGAAGCAGAGCCTGCACATTTCGAACTTTCTCAGGTATCCCCTCGATCTTCCGCACAACTTGCATCGATTGTACTGCCTGGACTTGTATTTCTGCGGTCTCTGCGACTTTGCGATGAGCGACTTTCTCGCCATTGACAAACTCCTTCTACATTCTTCGTACTGCCAGTTGTTACTTTCTATACGGCATGCCAAACGCTTCGAGAAGCTTCCTGGCCTCTTCGTCAGTTTTCGATGATGTCGTAATGACAACGTCCATCCCGTGCATCTTTTCGACCTTGTCGTAATCGATCTCCGGGAATATGATCTGCTCTTTGAGCCCTACGGCGAAATTACCTCTGCCGTCAAACGAGTCCTTGCTCACTCCGCGGAAGTCCCTCACCCTCGGAAGCGCGACGTTGATGAATCGGTCGAGGAACTCGTACATCAGGTCACCTCGAAGAGTCACCTTGCAGCCGATCTCCATTCCTTTTCGTAGCTTGAAACCTGCTATCGGCTTCTTTGCCTTGGTCTTTACTGGCTTCTGACCCGATATGAGCGTCATCTCCTCCAGGGCGTTTTCAAGAAGCTTTTTGTTCTCCATTGCCTCGCCCAATCCAACGTTGAGCACGATCTTTTCGATCTTCGGCACTTGCATGATATTCTTGTATGAGAACTCTTTTTTCAGATGGTCAACTATTTCTTCCCTGTATTTTTTCTTCAGCCTGGGCACCGGATAATTCCTCTTTTTGGCTTCCTTTTCCATGTCACACTACCTTCTTATACCTTATCTAAGATCTCCCCGCACTTTCCGCAGGCTCTTACGAGCTTACCGTCTTCGAGTTTTTTCTTTTTTACCCTAACTGCCTCGTCGCACTTCGGGCAGACGACCTTCAAATTCGATATGTTCAGGGGAGCCTCAATATCTATGATTCCGCCTTTCTGGTTCTGCTGGTCCGGTCTCTTGGTCTTCTTTACGATGTTGATCCCTTCTACGATGACCCGAGACTTCTTCCTGTCGACAAAGAGAACCTTCCCCGTCTTTCCCCTGTCCTTTCCTACGATCACCTTTACTCTGTCGTTCTTTCTCATTTTAATTGCCATCACAATACCTCTGGTGCTAATGAAACTACCTTCATAAAGTTCTTTTCCCTCAGCTCCCTCGCTACGGGACCGAACACTCTCGTGCCCCTCGGGTTCATCTGATTGTCGATCACTACTGCTGCATTGTCATCGAACTTTATATATGAGCCGTCTTCCCTCCGTATCTCCTTCTTCGTCCTCACTATGACCGCCCGTACCTTTTCCCCCTTTTTTATGGGAGCATTCGGAATTGCGCTCTTCACTGAACACATTATGATATCTCCGATCGATGCGTACCGCCGTCTCGAACCGCCGAGCACCTTGATGCAGTAGAGTGTCTTTGCTCCGGAGTTGTCTGCTACATTGAGATAGGATTCTGTCTGTATCATCTTTCGCCCTTTATTTCGCTCGCACTATTATTTCAACAAGTTTCCACGTTTTGCGCTTGGAGATCGGACGCGTCTCCGATATCCGCACGATGTCACCGATGCTGCACTCGTTTTTCTCATCATGCGCCATGTATTTCTTGGAGCCCTTCAAATACTTCTTATATACTGGATGCTTTTTCATTCGCTCGACAGAGACGACTATACTCTTGTCCATTCGGTTGCTTACTACTGTCCCTACCATCACCCTCTTCTTAGCCCCAGTAACCTCTTGCTCTGCCAACTGTTTTCTCCGTGTCTTAATTTATATCGATGCAAAAAACACTGCAATAGCTCATTTCTTACGTATGCCCAGCTCGTACTCTCTCAGTATAGTGCTGATGCGGGCGATGTTTCTCCTTATTTCTCTGATCTTGAGCTCGTTCTCGAGCTGCCCCATCATCTTGTTGAACCTGAACACACGGTAATCCTTTACGTATTTCTCCTTCAGGTCTTTCAACTCGTCAACAGTCATCTCGTTAATATTGTCCTTACTCATCGAATCACCCTTGTCTATACAGTCATTCTCTCTATTAACTTTGTCTTTATTGGAAGTTTATGAGACGCAAGGCGAAAAGCCTCCTTTGCAGTCTCCAAGTCCACGCCGCTTATCTCGAACATTACCCTTCCGGGTTTTACCACAGCAACGTAGTACTCCGGTATACCCTTACCCTTTCCCATTCGTGTCTCTGCCGGTTTCTTTGTATACGGCATATCGGGAAAAATCCTGATCCAGACCTTTCCGCCTCTCTTCATGTGTCTGGTCATTGCTATTCGAGCAGCCTCTATCTGCCGGTTCGTTATCCAGCCGGGCTGGAGTGCGACCATACCGAATTCACCGAAGTTCACACGGTTTCCGGTGGCTGCGGTACCCCTCATTCTCCCCCGCTGTTTCTTTCTATATTTGAACTTGCTGGGCTGTAACATGGCTTCCTCTTTCTATGTTTCTTTAGCCAGACGCTTTTTCTTTATCAGCACACCGGCATCCTGCCTCTGGTCCTTCCTAAATATTTCACCCTTGTACACCCATACCTTTACGCCGATGACCCCGAATGTGGTCTTTGCCTCGGCCAACCCGTAATCTATATCAGCCCTGAAGGTATGCAGGGGGATCATTCCCTCTTTGTAGTGTTCGGATCTCGCCATTTCCGCACCACCAAGCCTTCCTGCGCATGAGACCTTGATACCGCGCGCCCCGCCCTGCATTGCGTTCGAGATCGCCCTCTTCATCGCCCGTCGAAAAGCGACTCTTCCCACGAGCTGCCGCGCTATGTTCTCTGCAATGAGCTTCGCATCGAGTTCTGGGTTCTTGATCTCCTTAATCTTTATCTGGATGTTCTTATCTGTAAATTTCTGGAGCTCCTTGCTTATGTTCTCGACTTCTGCGCCTTTCCTTCCTATGACTATCCCCGGACGTGCGGTGTGGATGATAATATTGAGTTTTTCCGGATAGCGGATTATCTCCACCTTAGATACTTCACCGCCCCCCAGCCTCCCGTCGAGATATTCCCTTATCTTGATATCCTCGTGCAGGTTCTTTGCGTAGTCCTTTTTCGAGTACCATCTGGAATCCCAGCTCTTATTTATCCCTAATCTGAGACCAATTGGGTTTACCTTCTGACCCATTCACTCCTCCCGCTACTTCTTGATTTCCTCTCCCGAAACCACAACAGAGATGTGACACGTACGCTTACGGCGGCGGTCAGCCCTGCCGCGTGCCCTCGGTGTCCAGCGCTTCAGCGTGGGCCCCTCATCTACGCCTATTTCCTCGATAATGATGCCTTCTTCGTCTATGTTCTTGTTGTTTGCCATGAGATTGGATACTGCCGACTGTACTACATCTGCCAGCACCCTCGCTCCTTTTGCCGATGCGAGCAGTAAAGTTGCCTTCGCCTTCTGATACGGCATCCTCTTTACAGCTTTACCGAAGCGATTAACTTTCCCCGACGATATCTTAACATATTTTGCGACTGCTCTGGCCTGCATCCTGATGTCTCCTTACCGCACCCGTGACGACCTCTCACTCCCCCCGTGACCCTTGTAAATCCTGGTGGGTGAGAACTCTCCGAGCTTGTGACCAACCATGTTTTCAGTAACGAATACCGGAAAAAACTTCTTCCCGTTGTACACATTGAATGTATGTCCAACCATCTCAGGAAAGACCGTCGATCTCCTCGACCATGTCTTTATGATCTTCTTTTCGTTCTTGTTGTTGAGCTCAATCACTTTCTTGTAGAGCTTCTTGTCTATATAGGGGCCTTTCTTGATCGACCTGGACATCAGCGTTTCCTCTTGCTAATAATATATCTATCTGAGAGCTTGTTCTTCTTCCTCGTCTTGTAGCCCTTGGTCGGCTTGCCCCACGGCGTTACCGGGTGCCTCCCGCCCGAAGTTTTCCCCTCGCCGCCTCCGTGCGGATGGTCCACGGGGTTCATGGCAACACCCCTCACCTTCGGCCTTTTGCCGAGCCATCTCGATCTTCCCGCCTTGCCGAGGGATATGTTGAAGTGGTCCTGATTACCGATCTGACCTATAGTGGCGGAACAGTTCTTGTGGAGAATCCGGGTCTCACCCGACGGGAGTTTTATGATGCAGTGCTTCCCCTCCTTGCCCACGAGCTGGACGAATGTTCCTGCTGAACGCGCGAGCTGCCCCCCACGTCCGGGATTTAGTTCGACGTTGTGTACAATAGTACCAACCGGTATGTTCGCGAGAGGCATCGCGTTCCCGACCGATAGCTTCACCTTTTCACCGGCTACTACACGGTCCCCAACCTTTAATCCGTCCGGCGCCAGTATATAGCGCTTTTCTCCGTCAAGGTAGCACAGGAGGGCGATCCTCGCACTCCTGTTCGGGTCATACTCAATGGACACGACCTTCGCCTCAACGTCCCTCTTGTCGCGTTTGAAGTCGATGACCCGGTAGAGACGCTTGTGCCCTCCGCCCCTCCTCCGAAGTGTTATACGCCCGTAATTATTTCTTCCGCTTATCCTCTTCTTGCCCTTCGTCAACGGCTTGTGCGGTTTATCTCTCGTAATATCACTACTGTCCA
>DATKZJ010000077.1:0-8997 GCA_035527995.1 Spirochaetota bacterium
AACCTCGTCGCCAGAAGAAAAAAAACGGAAATATAAAACCCGATAAATACAACCTTTCTGGCCTCCCGCGCTCCGTAGTACTCTGTGAGGATATCCGTCCCAAGGAAGATCGACGCGTAGAGTACATTCCCTCCGGTCGCATCGAGTCCGAAGAGCTCGATTCCCTTGAGAACGAAGATGTTCATTATGACGACATTCGAAGCGATTATCGCCGTAACACCGGCCTTTCCCCACAACGTAAAAGCGAGGACAAGAAGCGAGAGGTCGACGATGGTCCATAGAATGTAGATGATGATGTTGTGCACCGGAGGTTCCTCTCTGTACCGCTGTTAGGCCCTAAAGGACGATGATTGGTTGGTACCTCACCCCCGTCAGAGCCACATAAGATTATGTGATGTAAAATTACGAATTGCAACCCTTTATTAGCGGGCGATATGAGAAACTCAGGAGACTAAAGGAGGAATTCATTTGTATAAAAATTAGAGTATTAGTATTATATTAGAAGCGTCTAACATTTTCTCTCTGGCAGGAAATATGAATCGAGATCATGATGCTATACCCCTCAGCAATGCAGGTGAGGGGACCTACAGGGTCGTCTCCCTTTCAGGAGGGAAGGGCTTTATAAGGAAGCTCGGCAGTATGGGGCTCTATCCCAATGCGGAGATCAGGGTAATATCCGCAGGCCGATCGGGTCCTGCGCGTATATCGGTAAAGGGAGTGCAGTTCGGTCTCGGGAAGGGTATGGCGGCGAGGATCCAGGTCCGGCGGGCGTCTGAGCAGGAAGGGTACCCGAAAAGAGCTTATACTTTGAGAGAGTACAGGGAGGGCCAGAGGGGGAAAATCCTCGAGATCCGGGGTGAAGGAAGATTCAAGAGGAGGATTATTGAGATGGGTTTCGTTAAGGGAGCGGAAGTATACGTCGAAAAATACGCACCGCTCAGAGACCCGATAGAGTTTGTTGTGAAAGGCTACCATGTCGGGCTTCGCCGTAACGAAGCGGAGAAGATCGTGATGACAGAGCCGTACTTATGACGGTTCCACCTCACGTACCGTCAGAGATCAGCGTATAGGAGCCCCCCGATGTCCGGAAGCGAGACGGGGAAGAACAAAAGGATAGTCGTCGCCATTGGGGGAAATCCGAACTCGGGCAAGACGACCATATTCAACGAGATAACCGGATCGCGGCAGAAGGTCGGGAACTGGAGCGGGGTTACCGTCGAGAAGATCGAGGGCAGCGTGAGCTACAACGGGTATCACATCGTATTCGTCGACCTCCCCGGGACCTACAGCCTGACCGCCTATTCGATAGAGGAAATCATCGCACGTAACTTCATCGTTGACGAGAAACCGGATGTTGTCATCGACATCATAGACGCCGGAAACCTCGAGCGGAACCTCTACCTCGCCGTTCAGATGATCGAGCTGGGCGGAAATTTTATTTTCGTGCTTAACATGGCCGATATGGCCAATAAGCAGGGCCTGCACATAGACGAACAAAAGCTCGGCTCGTTTCTCGGCGGCCCTGTGCTCTTTACCGTCGGAAACCGGGGGATCGGGGTGAGGGAGATCCTCGATAGGGTGATAGAGGTATACGAGGAGAAGGAGCACAAGACAAGGGCCGTCAATATCGCCTACGGGAACGAGCTGGAAGAGGAGATACTCGTCATCCAGAGCAGGGTGGAAAAAGATCCCGGACTCAGCGGCGTGTATCCGCCGAGATGGCTCTCTGTGAAGCTTTTGGAGAACGATTCAGACGTTGTAAAAAAGGTGGAGGAGAACGCACAGAATCCAGTCGGGATAGAGACGCAGACGAGCAGATCGAGGAGTCATCTGCAGGGGATCTTCGATGAGGAGCCTGAGAACATCATAGCAGACCAGAGGTACGGATTTATCAGCGGGCTTCTTCAGGAATCTATAGCGCTGAGGGAGCAGAAGAAGAAGGACTTCTCGCAGAGGATAGACAAGATTCTCACCAACAGGCTGCTCGGAATCCCGCTTCTCGTCTTCTTCATCTGGATAATGTTTCAGGTTACATTTAATGTGGGGTCCTTCCCCATGCGGTGGATCGACGCAGGCATGGGGATACTGGGCAGCGTAATCTCATCCGTAGTTCCTGACGGGATGCTCAAATCATTGATGGTAGACGGGATCCTGGGCGGAGTAGGCGGTGTCATCGTATTCCTGCCGAACATCCTCATCCTTTTTTTCATGATCTCGATTTTCGAAGATACCGGATACATGGCGCGTGCCGCGTTTGTCATGGATAGGGTGATGCATGTCATCGGGCTCCATGGAAAGTCTTTCATATCGATGATAATGGGTTTCGGATGCAACGTGCCGGCGATCATGGCCGCGAGAACACTGGAGAACGAGAAGGACAGAATTCTTACCATCATCATTAATCCGCTCATAAGCTGCAGCGCCAGACTACCCGTATACGTCCTCATCGCAGGCGCATTTTTCGGGAGAAGGGCAGGAAATGTGATATTCATGCTTTACGCCCTCGGAGTTGTTCTTGCGATCATCATCGGCAGGCTCTTCCGAAAGACGCTCTTCCGCGGGGAGTCTGAGCCGTTTGTGATGGAGCTCCCTCCTTACAGGATCCCCACGCTGAAATCCGTGATAATACACATGTGGGAGAGGGCGGTGCAGTTCCTGCGCAAGATGGGGACCGTGATCCTCGTGGGGTCGATCGTCATCTGGTTTCTCTCATCTTTTCCGGTGAACAGGGAAAACCAAACCAGGCTTGAGGACGGGATCGCCCTGATAGAAGAGCAGCACACGATGAGCACCGACAACCTGAGAGAAGGCTCTTCCGGGTATCGAACAGAGCTCGAGAGACTCTTGAGAGAGAAAGAGTCTCTCATACAGGAGCTGAAAAGAGATCAGAAGCAGAAAGCAGTGTATTACTCCTTCATAGGGAGAATCGGCCGGGGCATAGAGCCTTTCTTCAGGCCTCTCGGCTTCACCTGGAAGGAGGGTGTCGCCCTTATAACGGGCTTTGTGGCAAAAGAGGTCGTGGTGAGCACTCTCGGCGTGCTCTACGCAAGCGGGGAGGAAGGTATGGAGCTCGGAGCGGTCCTCCGCGACCGGTCAGGGCTCACACCAATAACCGCCTTTGCATTTCTCGTGTTCGTTCTGATCTATACCCCATGCCTCGCGACGCTGGCGGCGATTCGACAGGAGACCGGATCGTGGCGATGGACCCTGTTCAGCGTCTGCTATCAGATAACGCTCGCGTGGGTGATGGCGTTCGTTGTCGTTAAGGTGGGAAATTTATTTATCTGAGGGAGGCGCGTATGATCTTCGATCATTTGATCCTTGATATTGCTGCATTACTTATAGTGGGGGGCGCCTTCTTCCGGATTGGTCTTTGGGTGTACAGGTCCGTGACGGCCCAGAGAGAAAAGTGCAGGAGCTCCTGCTCTTTTTGTGAAGGGAAAAATTGCGGTATAGCGAAACCAGAGAGAATTGGGGGAACCCATGGGTAAACCGGGCATTGAAAACAGTGTGAGAAGCAGCGATATAAGAGACCGCGCCGATCTCTCCGAGAGCATGGAGGATTATATCGAGGCGATCTCTAAGCTCGAGGAGACGCTTAAAGTTGTCAGGGTGAAGAACATAGCGCATACCATGAAGGTGAAGATGCCCAGCGTGAGCTCCGCGCTCGGTGTGCTCGAAAAAAAAAGGCTGGTTAATTACGAGAAGTACGACTACGTAGAGCTCACGGAGAGCGGAAAAAATATCGCCCGGGGGATACGAAGAAGGCATGAGGGGCTGAAGAAGTTTCTGACGGAGGTCCTCGGTGTCGATGATGGGAGCGCAGAGAAAGACTCCTGCGGGATGGAGCACCATATATCGAAAGGCACCATAGACAACATCATACGTTACATGGAGTTTTTGGAGCAGTGTCCGCGTACAAGCAAGGTCTGCCTCGAAAACTTTCGTTCCTACCTCAGGACCGGGTCCATGCCTCAGTGCGACACCTTCTGAGCGGATGTCCCGGCGACCGTCTGCGCGAACAGGCGCGCCTTCTCAAAATCTTTTTCGGCAGGCCTTTTTTTATTGATTCCGCCGAAGAACTTCAGAGGGCCTACAGTATCCAGCGCTTTGCAGCTGAACTCACCGACTATAATAAACCCCCTGTCACGGAGCGCCAGTCTCAGAGAGCGGTGGTAGAGCAGAGGCGGGCCGCCGCCCCGCGTCGAGAATATGAACGCGTGCGCGCCCTTTAGGTTTCTCAGCTCCTTCACCGTGTGCAGAAGGAGCCTGCTGTGCTTGTAGAAGTATATTCCGGACCCGAAACCCACGAGATCGTAACTCTCGAGGTCCTGCGGAACGCTTTTGGAGATATCGAAAAGATCGGCCTCCAATTCCGCCGCCAGCGTTTCTGCAACCTTTCTAGTATTTCCATGGTGGGTGGAGTGGTATATGACTGCGGTTTTCATTCTATCGGTGCGAAGTGATAAAACTCCATGGTGAATGTGGCACGCCCCTGGCTCATGGAGCGGAGGTCCGTCGTGTAGCCGAACATCTTCGAGAGGGGCGCGACTGCATCGATCTTTTCTACGACCTGACGGCTCGAAATTGAGTTGATCTGTCCTCCCCTGGCATTGAGGTCTCCGATGATCTCCCCGACGAACTCTTTCGGCGTAGTTACCTCGACAAACATATAGGGCTCGAGGAGCACCCCTCCCGCCTTGGTGCACGCATCGTCGAATGCGTGTGAGGCGGACGCGGTGAAGCCCACCTCTGAGGAGGACGAAGGGTTGAACGATCCGCCCTCGAGGACTGCGAGAACGTCGATTACGGGATACCCTGCCGTCACTCCGCGATCCATTGCAAAGAAAACGCCCTTTTGTACGCTCTCTATGAACTCCCCGGGTATCTGGTCCTCTTTGCTCCTGTTCTTGAACTGGTTCCCCGCTCCCCTCTCGAGCGGATGTACCGAGATAATGACGTGACCTGTGTGGTCCTTCCCGGCGATCTGGCGCTGGAACTTGATCTCCGACTTCGCCTCCTTGAGGATCGTCTCCCTGTAGGCAACCTGGGGCTTTCCGACGTTTGCGGCGACTTTGAAATCCTTAAGAAGCCGGTCGGTAAGGATCTCGAGGTGGAGCTCTCCCATTCCGGAGATGATGATCTGCCCTGTTTCTTCGTCCGTTTTGGCAACAAAAGTCGGGTCTTCTCTCGCGAGCCTTCCGAGGGCCGTATCGAGCTTGTCCTGATCCACGGCACTCTTCGGTTCTATGGCTATGGAAATAACCGGGTTGGGAAAGACAGGCTGCTCCAGTAGGATCTTCTTGGCCTCGTTTGAAAGTGTATCACCGGTGTGTACATCCTTGAGTCCCACGGCGACTCCGATATCTCCTGCATATATGACATCCTCGTTCACCATCTTGTGAGAGTACATGCGGATGATCCGGTTTATACGTTCTCTTTTGTTTTCGTTTACGTTGTATACGGAGGAGCCTTTTTTGATTGAGCCTGAGTATACCCTGAAGTAGGTCAGTATTCCTGACTGGGTATCCGACTGGATCTTGAAGGCGAGGGCCGCGAGAGGCTCGTCGTCGCTGCACTCCCGGGTTTCGGTTTTTTCAGTCTTTGGATTAATTCCCTCGATCGGAGGGACCTCGAGAGGCGAGGGAAGAAAATCCTTCACCCCGTCGATGAGGAGCTGAACACCGACGTTCCTGAGAGAGGAACCGCAGTACACAGGCACCCTGCTGTACTGCAGGGTCACGCGCTTCACCAGCCCCACTATCTCATTCTCGGTAACCTCTCCTGTTTCGAGGTACTGCTCCAGGATCTCGTCATCCTGTTCCACTATGCTCTCGATGAGATCGTGTCGGTATTTGTCGGCCTGATCCTTCAGATCGTCCGGAATCTCCCCGTACTCGTATGTCACTCCAAGGTCATCGCCGCTCCATGAGATTGCCTTCATCTTAATGAGATCGATCACACCGCGGAATTCGTCTTCCGACCCGATAGGGATCTGTAGTATGAGAGGGTTTGTGCCGAGCTTGTCACGCATCATCTGCACGCTTCCGAAGAAATCGGCCCCGACCCTGTCCATCTTGTTCATGTACGCAAGACGGGGTATTTTATAGCGGTCTGCCTGGTGCCATACCGTTTCGCTCTGCGGCTCGACTCCGTTTACGGCATCGAATATCACGATTGCTCCGTCGAGCACACGGAGCGACCGCTCGACTTCGGCGGTGAAATCGACATGCCCCGGTGTATCGATGATGTTAATTGTGCATCCCTTCCAGTTACAGGTGATCGAGGCGGATGTTATGGTGATTCCTCTCTGCTGCTCCTGTTCCATCCAGTCCATCGTCGCCTGACCGTCATCGACCTCTCCTATTCTGTGAGAGACTCCTGTATAGTAGAGTATACGTTCGGATGTCGTGGTTTTCCCCGCGTCTATATGGGCAATGATGCCTATGTTTCTCAGAGTCTCTTTGGGGGTCTTTTTACCCATTTCAAACCTCGGGAGCTACCTTGCTGTACAGGTTCTCATAGAACCCGGATGTTCCCTTGAAGAGTACCTCTCTGACGACACTTTCGATCTCGGGGCTTATCCCTTTCAAGTGTCCGAGCTTACCGCTCGAAACGAGGCCCTTCAGGGAACTGTTCATTTCCTCTATATCGCACGCCACTCTTCTGTAGCGTAACATTTCAAGCTCACTGTCAAGGAGCTCGTACAGGTAAGAGATGTTGAAGAGGGTCTCGCTGACAAGGGATGAAAAATACCTGTTCGTGAATCTCTTTAAGGTAATCCTCGGTATCCGTATCGGCAAATTTTCTTGATGAAGGAGCCCGACCATGAACCTCTTGATGGCCTTGTACCTTTTGTCGAGATTTTGTTCATCTTCCGAATGCAGGAAAAACTTTTTGAGGCATGGAAGGTCTTTAGACAAGGTCCAGGGATTAAAACCGGAGAAGAGTACCCATCCCGCACCGTGTGTCTTTGCCGTTCTAACGAGCCGGGACAGCGATTCCTCGGAGTCCGTGATGAACGGTATGATAGGTGTGACTGCTATTCCGGCCGGTATGTTTTCTTTTGTAAGGGTCTCAAGCGCCTTGAATCTCTCCGCCGGGGTGGGGGCCTGTTGTTCTATCTCTGCGGCGAGCAGGTCGTCGGGGGTAAGTATCGTGAAGGTTATGCGGACGAGGCCTTTTTGGGAAAGCTTTTTGAGGATATCGAGGTGTCCGACGATTCTGTTTGATTTGGTAAGGATGTTGACGGGATACTTCATCTCGTAGAGCATCTCGAGAATGTTAGCCAGGGTGCCGTTTCTCTCTTCATCCGGATGGTACGGGTCGCAGAGAAGACCGAGACCGATAACACGCGGTTCCTTCGGCAGCCCAGGAAGGAAACGCACTCCGCTCATGGGAACACCCGACTGCGTGTTGCAGTAGCTGCAGCGGTAAGGGCATGTTCTGTAGATATCTACGTAATACCGGCTCCAGTACCAGAAATCGATGTTTTTCAAGCTCATTATTATAGGAGAGACCTTTTGTTGTGTTTTTTGCCGCAAATTTTCCTCCACAATTCCTGAAACATCACTTATAATCTTCGATGAATAGAGTGGTAACTTTAGAGAAAAAGAGATCGCTCCCAAAGAGGAGTAAAAAGATGATTGCAAGGATTTTTTTCGGCGTTCCGGTTTATACGATGGATGAAACAAGAAGCAAAAAAGAAGCTTGTGTCTCGGTAAACGGGAGGATCGATTATGTCGGAGAACTGAAAACCGCAGCCCAGCTCTATCCATATGCGGAACAGATTAAATATGACAAAGGGTGCATCCTGCCTGGATTCATCGATGCCCATCTCCACCTGAAGGAGTTCTCCATGCTCTACAGAGACATCGATTTCTCACTCGTGGGGAGCAGGGAGGAGATACTGGAGATCTTAAAGGAAACGGTTTCAGGATACAAGGAGGAAGAATGGGTGGCCGCGGGAGGCTGTTCATCGGCTCAGCTCGAACAGCTCACTGCGAAGGAGATAGACTCAGTTTCGCCCCAAAACCCTGTCATCATTTACAGCCTGGATCTCGGAACAGCGCTCGTGAACTCCAAGGCGATGGAATCGGCGGGAATAGACAAGCATAGGAGTGAACCTCTCCGGGGCAGAATAGAAACGGACAGCTACAACATTCCGACCGGTGTCCTGAGGGGCCGTGCCATAGATCTCGTCAGGAAGAAGGTTCCCGACGTAGGAACGCGTAAGACCGAGTCAGCGCTCGAGAACGGTATAGAGAAGCTGTATGCTCACGGCATTACGGCGTTCTGTGACTGCTCGCAGGATGTGCTGAGCCTGTCTCTGAAGAACCTTCTTCGAATCTATATGACTAAGGATCTCAGGTCTAAGGCGCTCCTTCTCCTCGGCGAGCTCGAGGCCCAGAACCTGGGCAGGTTCGGTATCCCTTCGGGGTTCGGAAACAGATATATAAGGTTCGGCGGGCTCAAGGTCATCCTCGACGGCTCTCTCATGACACTCACGGGATATATGAGCGAACCGTACAGGAGCTCGGACAGTTACGGTATACTCCTTATCGAGGAGGAGGAGCTTTTATCGATATTGAAACAGGCATACACCCATAATATCTGGGCAAGCGTCCAGGCGACCGGTGACAGGGCGAACACCATCGCCCTCGACTGTTTTGAAAAGCTCTCTAAGGAGAAGAAAGTACCAAGGCTGTTGAAAAGAATCGAATGTGCCCAATCATTGCAAGACGATGATATGGAAAGGTTTGCTGAAATCGGAGTCGCCGCGGTGGGGAGTCCGGTCAGAATTCCAATGGACAGACAGATGGCCATCACCCACCTCGGCACCAACGCAAGGCTTATGTATCGGTACGGCGGGCTCGTCCGCTCCGGAGCGGTATTCGGCATAGGATCGGATGCCCCGATGGGATCGATTGACCCGTTTCACGCGATCTACTGTGCAGTCGAACGGAAAGATTACGACGATGGACCGGAGGCAAGGTT
>DATKZJ010000078.1:0-6437 GCA_035527995.1 Spirochaetota bacterium
GGCTGCGGTCGAGATCACGAGGATGATCAGGCCGAGGGGCAAGGTCGTCATATTCGCGCTGTTCAAGGAGCCTGTGCCTGTAGACCTCATCAATCTCACCTTCACGGAGGGCTGCATCTGCGGGTCAAGGGTATACACCCCAGTCGATTTCGAGCGAACCGTGGGGCTCGTCGTATCGGGAGAGCTTGATGTTGACAGGTTGATTACACACAGGATAGGTCTGCAGGATGTTGAGGAGGGAATCAGGACCGTACAAAACGGACAGGATGTAATGAAGGTTATCGTACGGCCTTAGAAATGCTCCTTCTTTTTTGATAAATAAGTGTTTTAAGGAGGTACGAAAGGTGAAAGCAAAAGGATATATGGGGAAGATACTTCGCATCGATCTTTCTTCGGGAAAGACCGGGGTTGAGGACCTTTCGGACGCCGTTGCAGAGAAGTATATCGGCGGGTGCGGTCTCGGGGCGAAGATACTCTATGAGGAGACGGCAAAGGACACAGATCCGCTCGGTCCGGACAATCCACTCATCTTTGCCGTGGGACCGGTGAACGGCACGAGGGCGTTCAACTCCGATCGATTCGATGTAGTTTCCAAGTCACCGCTTACCGGTATATTCGCAGAAGCGAACTGTGGCGGTTACTGGGGCGCAAAGTTCAAGAGGTGCGGCTATGACGCTCTCGTGGTGACCGGAAAGGCCGATTCTCCGGTATATATATACATCGACGACAATGATGTAGATATCAGGGATGCCGGGAAGTACTGGGGAAAGGACACGTTCGAGACAACGGAGCTGTTCAAGGAGGACCTCGGAAAGGACGTGAAGGCTGCGGTAATAGGGCCGGCCGGTGAGAAGCTCGTTAAATATGGGTGCCTCATCAGCGATGGAAAGCACGGCAGGGCTACAGGGAGG
Organism: Spirochaetota bacterium; assembly: GCA_035527995.1. GTDB lineage: Bacteria > Spirochaetota > B62-G9 > B62-G9 > DRHN01 > JAFGTF01. The sequence goes on from DATKZJ010000078.1 coordinate 912, forward strand.
TGCGGGCTCGGTGCGGTGATGGGCTCGAAGAACCTGAAGGCCGTTGTTGTAAACGGGACAAAAAAGGTAGAGATCGCGGACGAGGACGGGATGAGCGAGCTCATGAAGAAGCTCGGCCCCCTCATGAAGGACGGTCCGGAGGCGCTGCGAATGGGAGGGACCTCCGTAGGGCTCGATTTCTGCGAATCCATAGGGAACCATCCGGTACGAAACTGGTATCAGGGGGAATGGAAAGAGGGGGCGAGCAAGCTCACCGGTATGACGATGGTCGAGAAGAGGCTTGTGAAGAGATATCACTGCGGTTCATGCGTGATCAACTGCGGCAGGGTCGTCAATGCATCGGGAGGTCCTTTCGACGGAGAACAGGTCGCAGGGCCGGAGTATGAAACGATATCGCTCTTGGGATCGAACTGCCTCGTCGACGACCTCGATGCAGTAATCAAAGCGAACGAGCTGTGCAACCGCTACGGGCTCGATACTATATCCACGGGGAACTGTATCGGATTTGCAATGGAGGCCTTTGAACGCGGGTACATCACGAAGAAGGATACAGACGGCCTCGACCTCGTGTGGGGCAGTGCTGAGGCGGTGATAGAGATGGTGAAGATGATTGGAGAGAGAAAAGGAGTCGGCAAGCTGCTCGGTGAAGGAGTAAGAAGTGCTGCACGAGAGCTCGGGGGCAATGCTCATGAGTTCGCCATCGAGGTGAAGGGACTCGAGCCTCCGGCGCATGATCCGCGGGCCCACTTCACCGTTGCACTCGGGTTTGCGACATCCAACCGCGGCGCATGCCATCTGGCGGGTTTTACGCACGATTTCGAGGCGAGCAGCACGAGCATCGAAGACCTCGGCTCGCCTCCGCTCACACAACGGTTTACAATCGACGGCAGGGCGGAGAACGTGTACCGTATGCAGAACCTGATGAGCATGTTCGATTCACTCACCTTCTGCAAGTTCCTTCTCTTCGGCGACGGACTCGCCGTGAAACCGCTCATAGACTATCTGAACTGCATCACCGGATGGGATTTCGATCACGAGGAGTTCTTCAGGACAGGAGACCGGATCTTTAACATAAAGAGGCTGTACAACACACGCCTCGGTATCTCCAGAAGGGACGATACGCTCCCGCCGAGGATGCTCGTACAGAAGAAGGAGGGAACAACGAACGAGCTTCCTCCGCTGAACCTCATGCTGGGAGAGTACTACGACTACAGAGGCTGGGACGAGTTCGGGATTCCGACAATAGAGAGGCTCGAGGAGCTCGGTCTCGACCAGTATATGTAAGAGGGTTCGTGTTTTACGGTTGTTTTCATGAAACGGGCACTTTTTATAAAGGCGGTGGGGCATTGGTGTTTTTACGCTGGACTGGCTGTGAAAGAAGTGCGTGAGCCAGCTGAACAAATGAAATCTGCACTACGCTCCATCTTTCGACTTCTAACAAATAACGAGGGGAGTGGTGTGTATACGGACACAGATGTGCTTGACACTTATGGTTTTAGGTTATAAATAGAGAAAGATCGACGTACTTAAAGCGGAAAATAAGCCGTCTTACCGGTGAACAGGAGTAAGTACGGCGAAGGGAGAAAATCATGAAAGGGAAGATGAAGGCGCAGGTATTCTACGAGCCTCTCAAGATGAAGTATGAGGAGGTCGATATTCCCCAGATAGGTGTGGACGAGGTCCTGGTTAAAGTCCGCGCATGCGGAATATGCGGCTCGGATATCGCATACTACTGGGGGATGAGCCCTCTAGAGACCAAGGACGGTAAAGGTCCTCTCGTCCTCGGGCATGAGATCTCAGGAGAGATAGTCGAGATCGGAGAGCTCCCCAGGCAGCTGGGGCTTTTTGAGGTCGGTGACAGGGTGGGGATAGACCCGGTTCAGTACTGCAATGCGTGCGAGGTGTGCAAGCAGGGGCGGGTAAACCTCTGTGAGAACAAGTCGGTTCTCGGTGTATCGGTGGACGGCGGTTTTGCTGAGTATGTGAAGGCGAAGTACACCAGTGTGCTGAAGCTGCCTGAGGGGGTGAGCCTGGAGCAGGGGGCTTTCATAGAACCTCTCGCAGATGCGATGTACGCAGTCGAGAAGCTCGATGTCACACTGGGGGATTTCTGCGTGGTGATCGGTCCCGGGCCGATCGGGCTCGCACAGGCCCAGCTCATAAAATCGAGAGGCGCGGGGAGTGTCGCTGTTGTTGGCACGAGGGATTACCGTCTGGAAATAGCGCTAAAAAACGGGGCGGATCACGCTTTCAATACGGTGGACAAGAGCTCGAAGTACTACGTAGCAGATCTTAAGAAGAAGGTGGAAGAGCTCACAGCAGGAAAGATGGCGGACAGGGTTCTCGTCGCGACAGGAAACCCGAAGACGATGCGTATGCCGTTCGAGATATCCGGAAGGAGATCGGTGATCGTGTTTTTCGGGCTGGCAGGGGAAAAGGATGTCATCGAGGTCCCTGCCCTCGATACGATTTTCTGGGACAAGACGGTGAAGTTCTCATGGCTCGGGCCTCTCATGTGGCCGAAGTCGATCAATGCGATTGCCACAAAGCTTATAGATGTCGATTCTCTTGTGACCCACACGTACGATCTGGAAGGGCTGATCCCTGCGCTGGAGAAGGTAAAGAACAGGGAGGGAAATCCGCTCAAGGCGCTCGTTATTCCGTAAAGGCTGCATGGCTGAATAGACTAGCCTGATCGTTGATTTAATCCTGAATATCAAACGAAGAAAAAATGATCTCCGCTCTGCGGAGATCATATATTTTGCCTGGCACATAAAAGATAATACGGATCATCAAAGTTAATTCGCCGGAAGCCGGCGTCATACTGCTGGGATATGTACCTGTGGATGCCGTGGTGAAGCTCGGTGATCTCATGGAGATAACGATCGATCCGTCCCGGCGATCCGTCTCGGATCTATGTGTTCGATGAAAAGACCCGGGAGGTCATCGTGTAGGCGAGACCCGCGTCCCTATTGGCAAAAGTCCATTCGATGAATTTATAAAGGCCCCTTTGTTTACAGAAAGATGCGATGAAGCCCCTGCTATCCCCTGATTCATTCTTTTGCCTTTTTGCTCTAAAGCACCATGAACTTATAATTTTGGTGCGCTCCAGGGCAAAACATGCTACTATTTTTTGAACCTGCAGCATGTGGGAGCTCGAATTGACCGGCTTATTTCGAATTCCGTTCTTTCTGTTTATTCCGCTTCTTATAATTCCGGCGTGCAGCACGAAAAGACCGCTTGAGCGGGAAGTCATGATTCCTCCGTGCGTGGGAACTGTCAGAGAGAGGGTGGACTGGAGGGACGAAAGGGCAAGAGAAGCGGAGGCGCCCGGTATGTTCTATACGATTGCTTCTTGGCAGGGGGGCAAAAAGGCGGCATGCTCCCTCACCTTTGATGACGGAACACTCGACCAGTACGTCCTTGCATTTCCCGAGCTGCAGAAGAGAAAACTCAAAGCGACCTTTTTTCTCATTACAAGGTACAGGAAGCGCGGTTACTGGAATGACGGCGAGACCAAGCGGAGACTGTTCAGCTGGGACCAGGCAAGGCAAATCCGGGAGGCGGGGCACGAGATCGGATCTCACACCAGGACCCATGCAGACCTTAAAAAGAAGAAGGAGCTTGTGAGATGGGAGATGGTGGGTTCGCTTTCCAGGCTGAAGAGAGAGATCCCATCACTCGAGGGAGTGACATTCGCCTGGCCTTACTGGAGAAACAGTGAAGAGAGCAGGGAGATCGCGGCGGAGTACTACCTTGCCGCTCGAGCCGGCACGGGGCTTGTAAAGAACTACGGATCCATGTTCGAGACAAGGAAAATAAATCTATTCTCCGTCGACTCGCTCGGTATGAGGGGAGGTCAGCAGAACCAGCCGTGGCAGCTGCAATCTGAACGGGTATACCGGGAAGGGGGGTGGGTCGTTCTCTGCTTCCACGGTATCGACGACCGGAGGATAGAGAGGGAGTGGCTCGGTTGGGACCCGATAAAGATACACCAGTTCAGGGAGACCCTCGACAGCGTGGAGAGCGCTAACTTCTGGATCGCCCCTTTCGGTACCGTGACGAGATATATAAGAGAGAAAAATGAAGCGGTTCTCTCGCTGGTTGATGCCGGGGAGGATCACCTCGTTTTTTCACTCGAAGACGGGCTCGATGACATAGTATACAATGAGCCGCTGAGCATAGAGATAGAGATCCCACGCCGGTTTTCCCGTCTCAGGGTTTCACAGCGCAGGGAAACAATCCCTCACAAGATGAAGGGTAATGGAAATATCGTATTCGATGCGCTCCCGGACGGCTGTCCGATATACATAGAAAGTATAGAGTAACGGATATTGCTATTCTCTTGATGCTGTGAGAAAGCTTCGAAGGGATACCCCCGGACATTCATCGGTACACCATGCTGAATCCTATATCGGCGCTGTACTCGAAACTTATCTTTTGACAGAGTATATGCCCGGTATTATATTCGTATGTCCATCACAGCGAAGGAGATAGAAGTGGCGACTCTTTTCACAGGTATTCAGCCGACGGGCTTTCTTCACATCGGGAACTATTTCGGGGCCATAAAAAACTGGGTCAAGCTGCAGTACGAATACGATTCCTATATTTCGGTTGTCGACTACCACGCTATCACGGTCCTCTATGAGGTAGACAATATGCCTCAGAACGTGTTTGATATGGCTCTCGGACTGTACGCATGCGGGATCGATTTCGAGCGGACCACGCTCTTCATTCAGTCCGAGGTTCCGGGCCATGCGGAGCTCACCTGGATTTTCAACACCGTCATACCTTTGGGGGAGCTCGAGCGGATGACGCAGTTCAAGGACAAGTCGCGGCAGAACCGCGCTAACGTGAACGTCGGGCTGCTCGACTACCCGGTGCTCCAGGCGGCGGACATCCTGATCTACAAGGGAGAGGTGGTGCCTGTGGGAGAGGACCAGGTGCAGCACGTGGAGTTCGCGCGCGAGGTGTCGCGCAAGTTCAATGCACGGTACGGAGAAACATTTCCTGAATGCAAGGCCCTGCTCACCCAAACGCCGAGGGTCATGGGGCTCGACGGCTCGGGAAAGATGAGCAAGAGCGAGGACAACTACATCGCGCTATTCGAGCCGGAAGAGGAGATCTGGAAAAAGGTATCTGTCGCGAAGACCGACCCTGCGAGAAAAAGGAAAACCGACCCCGGCACTCCCGAGATATGCAACATATACGCCCTTCATGGGCTAGTAACCCCGAAGAATGCGATCGAAGAGGTCGCTGAAGGATGCAGGACCGCGGGAATAGGATGTCTGGACTGCAAGAAAATCTTTGTCGAAAACCTCATGAAGGTGCTGGATCCCATCCAGGAGAGATACAAAGATTTCAGCTCGCGAAAGCAGGAGGTCAGGAAGGTTCTGACACAGAATGCGGCACGCTGCAGGGAGGTCGCGAAGTCCACAATCCTCGAAGTGAAACAGAAAATGGGTCTCTCACCCGTATGGGAGATCTGACGACGGTATGTCCTTTCAGCTTTCCTGAAAACACGGG
>DATKZJ010000079.1:0-7686 GCA_035527995.1 Spirochaetota bacterium
CAGGAAGGTAAACCCCGACCTCGGAAGCTGGAACGATATAGAAGAGCTGGGTAAAGGTTTCGAGCTGATGTTCGATGCGGTCATTAACCACATATCGAAACAAAGCGGTGAATTCTCGGGGTTTCTGAACGGAGACAAACGCTACAGGGATTTCTTCATCGTGACAGACGAGCGGTGGGACCTGTCGAATGTCTTCCGTCCGCGGGCGCTTCCCCTCCTCACCGAATTCGATACAGCAACGGGGAAAAAGAAGGTGTGGACCACCTTCAGCTCAGATCAGATAGACCTGAACTTCAGCAACCCGGATGTGCTTCTCTTTATAGTAGAGACCCTCCTCATCTACATATCGCACGGCGCATCGATAATAAGGCTCGATGCAATCGCGTTTTTGTGGAAGGAGAGCGGTACCTCCTGCCTCCACCTCCCGCAGACGCATACCGTGGTAAAGCTCTTTCGGGACATCCTCGACCTCGTCGCCCCTCATGTGAAGATCATTACGGAAACGAATGTCCCTCACAAGGATAACATCTCATACTTCGGCAGCGGTAAAGACGAGGCCCACCTCGTCTACAACTTCGCGCTCCCCCCTCTCACGGCCCATACGCTCATCACCGGGGACGCAGTGACGCTCACCCGCTGGGCCCGGAACCTCGATACGCCAGGCAGCGGTACCTGCTTCTATAATTTCACCGCGTCGCATGACGGCGTGGGGATGCTCCCGGCATCCGGCCTCATCTCCGTGAAGCAGATCGACGACCTCGCCCAGTACACGGTGGACAGGGGAGGGAGGCTCGGGTACAAGAGCAATCCCGACGGGACGAAAACAGTATACGAGCTCAATATATCGCTCTTTGACCTCATCTCGGACCCCGGCTCAAAAGAACCTCTCGAGCGCAAGGTAGCGCGGTTCGTTTTATCTCAGGGGATTGCGCTCTCGCTCAAAGGGGTCCCCGCCGTGTACTACCACTCTCTCGTCGGATCACAGAACTATGAGGAGGGAGTCCGGCATACAGGGATGAACCGATCGATAAACCGCGAGAAGCTTTCGGTGGAAGAGACGGAGAACGAGCTTTCTTCCCCCGGCAGTAGAAGAAACCTCGTATTCGAAAAACTCACGCACCTCATAGAGGTGAGAGCGCAGCATCCCGCATTTCACCCTTTCGGCGGACAGAAGGTACTCGAGCTCCATAACGAGGTCTTTGCTCTCGAGAGATATGCCCCGTCACACGACGAGACTGTCCTTGTTCTCATTAACTGTTCAGGTGGGACGGTGGAGCTCGAAGCCGGGACCCGGGGAGGAAAAGACCTTCTTACCGGGAAGGAGTGCTCCGGGAAGATCTGCTTAGAGCCCTTTGAGATTCTATGGCTTCAACGATCCCCTCGAAGTTCATGATGATGTTCTTCAGCTTCCTCGAAAGGACCTCGTAAGAGAAGAAGCGGCCAGCGAGCTCGAAGTTCATCTCTGCATGCTCGTAGCCTTCATTTCTACCCTGTAAAAGAGAGCGTATTTTCTCGATCACCTCATCTGTCACGTACCCCTCCATTTCAATGGCACGGAATCCGAGGGGCTTTATGTCCCGTATGTACGCCGAGTAGAGGTTCACGAGGATCGGCCTCTTGAAGTAGATGGCTTCGATGAAGGCGTTTCCGAAACCCTCATAGGTAGAGGGATAGGCAACGAGGTCGGCGTGCGGGTAGACATCCCAGAGTGTATAGATCTTGTTCCCGTCCTTTGACCTCCCCCGTTTGTCGCCGATGATCTCGGGTTTGACGATGAGCGGCACCCCGAGGTGTTCGGCATAGTCCCATATGCGTTTCTCGTAGGCATTCCCTTCATCTCCTGTCGAGTGGGAGATCACGAGCTTTGCCTTGGGATTCTTCAATCTGCTTATCACTTCGATCGTGTGCTCGATTCCCTTTCTTGCGACAACTCTCGTCGGCTGGAGTATGAAGATATCGTCATCCTCAAGCCCGAAGGCCTGACGGAGATCTGCGTTGTAGTGGTTTATCCCCGGAGGCGGCTTCTTGAAGTCGAGCACATTTGGAATAACCGTGGGAGACAGGCCTGTACGGTAGCTCAGCTCCCGGTCGGCCTGTGTGTTTATCACTACGTGCTGGATTGAGGGCAGCCCCGGAGGAAAAGCCATGTTGATGAGGTCAGCGATGGCATTTACGAAGAACCGCGGCCTCTCCCAGAAGAAATCGTGATGGTGAGCTATCGTGGGGATACCGGTTTCTGCGATAAACTCGGTGAGGGCCAGCCCGAGAGGAACGTTCATCGGTATTGCGAGACAGTTCTCTGCAATAATGAGGTCGATATGGAACTTCTTCACGAAGTTGTAGATCGCGTGCTTCAGAAGCCTCCTGCAGGAGTGTATCTCTCCTGTCAGCTCGCTGGACCTTTGGTACACCTTGAAGCACCGCTCCTGTATACTCTTGATCTTGGGATGGTCGAAAAAGGCTTCAGGCACTATCATCGTCCGCTCCTGGGGTCTGTCGCAGACCCCGCAGAAGTAGTAGCACTCATAATGCATCCTTTTCAGTACGGTTGCCCACTTTTCCGTTTCGAGCGAGACCCCGTCCGTGCCCTTGAACCTCGTCGAGATGAAGCCGATGTTCGTGATTTTTAGATTCTGGTTGACTCTCTTTCCCATACGCCCCTTATTCGCCTCTTTACTATACCAACACAAAAATACGTGAGAAAATTTTCATTCTCTAATATATTTTACGGGATAAATCCCCGGCATTATTTTCCAAAGGCCTTACCTCAGTACGTTCGAGGAGTTATCGGCTGCCTTTTTCCCCGTGAAAGAGCACCGGTTTGACCGCCGAGCCGTTCTATTGTTACGACCCTCATCCCACCGTTCAGGTACTAATAATATGTTCGGACAGTTGTTCCAAATCAGTAACAACCAACTCAGGGGAGATGCCACTGCAGCGCCTGTCGTCATCCCTGAGTCTCAATGACCGCCGATCTCCGGCAAAGAGCGCAGTCTGGAATCCGCTCCTGTACGCAGGATATATATCATTGAGCATATCGTTTCCCACATAAAGCACTTCTTCGCTTTCTATCCCCATCTCTTCGAGTGTTTCGCGCGCCATGTCGAACAGTACGATCGAAGGCTTTGCCCGTCCGTGCTGGAATGAGAGTATTATAAGACGAGGGTGAAAACCGAGCTCCAGGAGGCTCGATTCCAGAAACATCTCGAACAGGAACGGCGTAAAGAACTGGGCGTTTGATACAAGGCCCATGATCCTTTTGTCCTCTCGTAACCTGCGGAGCAAATCCCCAAGATACGGCATCGGCCACACCGGATTGAAGATCATTTCAAATTCGCACGCGAACATCCTCGACCGTTCCAGATCTTCGGTTCCCAGAACCCTCATCCAAACCCTGTCTATCTCCACCTCAGGAACGTCGACTCCCTCCTCTTTCCTGAGAGCGTGAACCCTCTCTATCTCATCGAAGTACCGGCGCTTGACCTCATCCGGAGTCTGCGATATCCTGTAGCGCTCCAGCAGCCGGGAGAGGCGCCCTGTCTCGACCTGCTCCCTCGCCTCCCCGATATCACCGGACCCGCTTACGAACAGAGTTCCGTAGATATCGAACAGCACGGCCCGGACATTCTTCTTCAGCTCGCCGTGCGATACGACACCTGCAGAAAGCGGGTGCATCACACTCTTGTATCGTCGCATCAGATCGATATATGACGCGTTCCTATCCATACGCAGAATCACAGAGGAGGAGGTGGCTCTTCTGAGGAGCGTTGAACTCTTCAAGCACGATCCTCTTGTCTATGGATTGATGAACCTCTCTCCCCATCACCTTTGTGTATACGCCGAGCAGTGTATCACGGCATCTGTCGAGGGAGTAGATCTCCTTTACCGTTTTCCTGTTGTTCTCGATTATCTCTTTATCCTCTTTGAGTAAAGAAAATCGCACCAGAAAGGGGTTTTCGTCAAGCATTTTATGGAAAGCGCTCTTACGCCCTGAAACTCTCCTTATAACCTCCCGCTGAAGGTCCTCGCTGAGGAGGCAGAAATCGATCTTTCCCCCTTGAACCAGAGATTGGAGGTGCTCCTCGACAAGGCCGTCGTCTGCGAGCAGGGAGTATCTTGCAAGTCTCTCCTTGTAGCAGCGCTTCCACTTCGTAACGAACATCTCCAGGTCGAAAAACTCCAGCGGTACATCGATCCGACTGTAGAGGTGGCTGAGATCTATATTGTTTTTTTCGAAGTCAGAGCAGATATCGGGGAGAACCCGTCCGAAAAGCATCTTCCGGCATGTCCATGGCTCCAGGAAGCAGTATCCGAACCCCTCCTTTATGCTCGTGGTTATTGTACAGATTGCGCGTTTTAGGACATCTTCGAACCTCTGCTCGATCCCGAGCCTGAACGAAACCCGAAGGCCGTTCTCTTTCACGAAGCCTCTCCAGTCATCGTAGCTCCTGCAGTCGAGCGGTCCCGTGGGCTCGAGGGTGATACCGACGGTTTTTGTCTCCGCGGTAAAGAGGGAGAGAAGCGCCGCTTCTCCGATATTCTTCCTTCGTATCGCGCGCACCGGGTAGAGGACAACGTCCCTCTCCTTTTGTTTTCCCTCACCGCACGGGAGGGGTTCTACAGGGTTCGGGATAAGGTGGAGCCCCTCGGGTACCAGTCCCGCCTTCAGCAGTATTTCGTAATCTCTCGTGTTGAGCACCGCGTAGTGACAGTTTTCAGGATACGGCTTATGTGAGTAGTTCATCGGTCTCCCGTCCTCGGCAAAGTCGTGGATCTGGAGAAGAGGCCTGCTGCCGTTATCCACCAGTACCTCTATCACTTCGAGGAGGTCACTGTTCTTCCCGAGCGTCGGGTTGTGAAAGTGCAGGATATCCGGCTCTTCTTTGAAGAAGGAAAAAACCGCCTTGTACAGATCATCGGCAATAGCACGGGGAGGTTCCCTACTTTCTCTGTCACGGTCGTACGCGAGCCCTGGAACAACCCTGTAGGGAAAAGGCGGAGGTGAGAGAGGGGGCTCACCGACAATGAGAAGCGCTCTTACGCTGTCTCCCAGCGAGCTGATCTGCCGAGCGATGACCCTGGAAACGCCTCCCGGTCTGAGATGGTGGTGAACGTATACGACCTTCATTGCGGCTGCTTTTCGTTCTCGGACATGATAGTTTCGATTTGGGACCAGTATCGCAAAACCCCCATTTCTTACAGATAACAGTAAATATGCGGAAACGGGCGTTTCAATCCCCGTTTCTCATGACTAACAGCAAACTGTAAGTAACGGGGCTTTAATCCCCATCCCTTATGTGCAATCGTAATAGGAAGGAATGGGGCTTTTGACGCTTTTCTCACTGTGCCCTTATATTTTTCACTCGTAATTTTAAAGAATACCAACAAATCTGTTATACAGTCTGCTAAGAGAACCGCACTAAGTATAGAGTACCTCTATAGTTTGTCAACCCAAAAGAAAGACGGTTTTATCCCCTTACCTCTTATACCACAGAGCAGTAGGATGGCTCGTATGGGATGAAACCTTGCTTTGTGAAGAGTCTTAAAATCAGGCTCGTCTTCCAAGAGCGTCTTTTTTCGAACGGGGATTCATATGCATTTCTCTCGTCCCCGATGAGCCGAAAGTCTCTATCACTCTTTCCGAACAATACACCGATCCTTCATATCATTCTCTAAAATAATTGTTTACTGAAAAGGCCGAAAGGGTTACATTGATAATGAGTATCATTATTAATAAGATCGGATATATGCCAAGACACGAATTTATCGGTCCCATGTGGTGGCACGGAAAGCTTCGTGGATCTGGGTACAGGATCACGATGCCCCGGCAGGCAATACTGGATGTGCTGCACCGAACGCACGGCCACCTCAGCGCAGAAGATATCTATATCGAAGTAAGACAGGACTATCCCGGGATAGGACTTACCACGGTATACCGAACACTCGAGATCCTCGTACGCATGGGAATAGTATTCAAGTTCGATTTCGGTGACAGGCGGTCGAGGTACGAGCTCTCGGAGGGACCCGAAGGGTTCAGGCACCACCACCATCTCGTGTGCACAGGATGCGGAAGGATCATCGACTATACAGATTATCTTGACAGTGAGAAGGAGCTCATCAACAGGACAGAATCAGGCCTCTCAGAAAAGTACGGCTTTACCATCAACAACCACCTTATCAGATTCTACGGTCTCTGCGACCGTTGCCAAAAGGGGAGTTGATTTTTTTATATTATTATTGATAATGATTACCATTAAGTTTTAGAGGAGGTAACACTATGCCTAGAGGCGATGGAACCGGTCCCGAGGGAATGGGACCAATGACTGGAAGAGCAGCCGGATACTGCGCCGGTTACTCGGTTCCAGGCTATATGAACCCGACCCCGGGATATGGTGTATATGGACGCGGACGGGGTGGAGGCAGAGGGAGAAGGTACTGGTACTACGCGACAGGCATGCCCGGGGGGGTAAGAGCTTCGTACGGTTACCCTGCATGGGGCGGATATGCCCCACCCCAGACACCCTACCCCTACGCTCCGGCGCAGGCGCCTGCCCGGGAGATGGAGATGCTGAAGCAGGAGGCAGAATTCCTGCGTGAACAGCTCGACGCCGTGCAGGATCGTGTGGAATCTCTGAAGAAGAGCGAAAAGAAAGAGGGTAGCAAGTAATCATATGCAGTCTGCGCTATGGCGTAATTGCATTATCTTTTAGGGTAAACCCCTCTTCTTGATAACCGGGACAAGTACAAAATCGATCTGCTCTCACCGGTCAAAACGAGACAGTCCTAGTGCGATTTTCTCAAAGATTGCTGCAATCAGATTGCTGCAATCAGATTGCTGCAATCAGATTGCATAGCAATGGGTTTTAATGATGACTTGGCAGCTGTAAAAAATAGTATTTACGGTGAACAAAGCGCCAAAAGCCCCGTTACTTACAGTTTGCTGTTGGTCATGAGAAACGGGGATTGAACCCCCAATTCCTGTGTGAGAAATGGGGGCTAGGCTGCACGTAATTTACGATTATTTCTTACATTAGTACCTTATAACGATCCTTGAGGCGATGGATTTCTTTAATGCCTATTACACATCTCAGAGCTTTCATCACCTAACTTTGAGATACGGTGATTTGTGAGAAACGGGAGTTAGCCATGGTGATTACAGTTGCGAGCGGAAAGGGAGGTACCGGTAAGACCACCATTGCAGTGAACCTCGCTCTTACAATGACGGATACACAGCTCTTGGACTGCGATGTCGAAGAGCCGAATGCACATATATTCATAAAGCCCGAGATCACAGAGACAGAGACTGTGACGATTAGGGTCCCCCGTGTCAATGAGGAGAAGTGTACTTCGTGCGGCCGCTGTAAAGAGGTATGCGCGTACAACGCCATTGCAGTACTCCCGGACCACACCCTTGTATTTCCCGAGCTCTGCCACGGGTGCGGTGCGTGCAGCTATTTCTGCCCATCAGGTGCAATCGTGGAGGTCGAAAGGGAGATCGGTCGGGTCGAGATCGGAAATCTGAAAAGGCTGTCGTTCGTTCAGGGGATACTGAATATCGGCGAGTCGCTGTCTCCGCCGGTGATACGTGCCGTAAAACGGCATATCAACCACACAAAAACCGCAATCATCGATGCACCGCCCGGAACATCGTGTCCTGTTATCGCTTCGATCAACGGTTCTGATTAC
>DATKZJ010000080.1:0-7936 GCA_035527995.1 Spirochaetota bacterium
GCTCCTTAAAGCTAACGATCCGAAACGTGCGGACGAACTCCTTCTCAAGACCGGGATCTCCTCGGTGTGGATCTCGGCACTGCAAAGATCCTGTAAAAGGAGCACATTCAGGAAAGTTCTGGAGTACCATATCCAGGACGGCCTGTTCGCCTGCTTCAAGTACGCGCTTCACAAGAAAGGCTACAGGAAAAGGCTCCTCTTATGGATCGAGCAGAATCCTACAAAGCTTCCCCTTATAAGCATCGCCCACTCCGGCAACGGCGAGGACTTCAACGGAAAGGAGGCGCGCGCGCTTTTGTCCGGACACCAGGACGAGATCAGGGATATGTTCGGTGATCCGAACTGGAGGGGAAGGTTCTTCGCCATGAAGGTCTTCCTTGGTACGGATGATGAGACGGTTCGCCGGGAACTTGGCGGACTCTTTTCCGACACCAACCAGATGGTGAGAAGGAGAATGATCGAAGAATTCGAACCGCTCGGAGAGAGAGAAAAACAAAAGCTTTTAAAAATCATCTTAAAAGATTCGAACGAAGAGGTGCGTGCCTCAGCCGATAAACGATACCGAAAGACATGGGGAAATTTCCCTGCCATCGACCTGGGAAAACTTGGGACCGAAGAGACCCTCCACCTCATCGGTGCCCTGAAAAAGGGCAGCAAAGACGACGAAGCTCTCGCCACCGAGCTCGTACTCGGAGAGAACCTCGAGGTGAGGTTCCATGCCGCGAGGTACCTCGAAAGCTCCGGAGCTCTGTCAAGATACTGCGAAAACCTCGATATGGGGGATAAAAAGGATTTTGCAAGGAAAAAGAATATCATGAAGGCCTCCGCTTCTGTCGGTGTGTCCGGCTTCCTGCGGGGCTGTGTCATGACAGCGACCCGCGAGAGCCTTCTGCTTGCCGGTTCTATTCTGGAGGAGACAGGAAGCAGGGATCTCATACCCGACCTTTTGAAGAGGGCATCAGAGACAAACTGGACTGACGCCTACCAGCACGCGGTCTCGGCAGCGGTAAAGCGGGGAACAATAGAGGCTAAAACGCTTGTAAAAGAGGAGCTGAAGAAGACTATTAACGACAGGGAGCTGCTCGTAGACCTTATCGAAAAGGTTACGCCGCTTGACGACGGCATCTTCATCGAACCTCTGCTCTCGATACTCGACCGCAGGAGCGACATCACGGAAATCACCTTTAAGGCCCTTGTGAAAAAGAGCTCGGACACCCTCATAGAAAAACTTTTAAGCATCCTTCTGGAAGGAAAAGGAAAGTACTCCGAAAGGCTGAAGACCCAGAGCCTTCTGCTTCTCGCCGCCCTAAAAAAGGATTACTGTCTCTCCGTTGTGTTCGAAAACATTCCTCTGCTCCCCGTGGAGTTTATAAACGAGCTTTCAGACATCCTTAAGCAGTATCCGAAAGCCCTTCTGAAACGGAAGATCGCCTACTACCTGGGGCAGATCGACGGAGAGGTAAGGTCCCATATAATAGCCCTCATCCCCAAGACAGGGATCATGGAGTTTTTGCCTGTGGTGAGAAAGTCTCTCGGCGACGCCGATCCCATGGTAAGGATCGCGGCAACCTACGCGCTCGCAGAGATGGGGGACACACGCTCCTTTGCGCAGGCAATGCGGCTGCTGATGGATCCCGACCCAGAGGTCCGGGAGCAGGTTGCGTTTGCACTCGGAAGAACCGGAAGACCGGGTATCATGAAAGAGATCTCCAATATTTTCAACGATCAGAATGAGATCGTCTCTGTGAAGCGGTCTATTATCAGAGGACTCGCAGAGTCGAAAACAGTTCCCAGCACCGGGCTCATGCTCGACTTCATCGAAAAAGACGACTTCCTCGCCCCTGAGGCCATAGAGCTTCTCAAGACGCACACCGATAAGAACAACATCGCGCTGATACTCGAGCGCATGAAGGACGCGAGCGAGGAGCAGAAAAACAGGATATCACAGGTACTGGAAAAGATGGGCCTTGAGGCAAAGCCCGCCCTTGTGAGCCTTCTCGAATCCGAATTCATGTCTCTGAAAGCACACGCAGGTGAGGTTCTCGATATGATCGGCGGAACGGACGAGGAGATAGTGAAGCTCAAGCACAGGGACCCCGCGGTGAGACGCGAGGCCGCCAGCACACTCTCCCTCATCGGGACCATCAAGGCGTTCAGGGGCCTGATAATGGCCTCACGTGATCCTGACCGCGAGGTGCGCGTCAATGTGGTAAAGGCGCTGGAGAAACTTGAAACGAAAGAGGGGAAAGAGATCCTGAAGGCCCTGGAGGAGGACCCGGACGGGAAGATCAGGAAGTACACACACTGGGCGCTCGAGAGGCTCAGGGCGAAGGAACTGGTCTGATCAATAATAAATATTTGTCGTTAATATGGTAGTATAAGTAATTTTATTCACTTCGTTCGCCGCCTTTATTTACAGACAGAGTATAATAGAATAAATTTGATTGATTTTCATTCCTACAGGAGACGGCACAGAAAGAAACGAAAGCTTTTATTACCAGTCATCATTTTTTCAGCGCTCTTACTGTTTTCATTCTCAACGGCCTTTGGACAGGCAAAGAAGGGGAAATACCCTAAAAAGACAAGCACCTACATCATTCCTTTCAATCCTGGCGGGCAATCCGACATTACCGCCCAGTATCAGAAGAAGGATTTGAGAAAGGTCCTAGGGCAAAGCCTGATAGTCAAGCACATGCCCGGTGCCGGAGGTGCGGTCGCCTGGTCCAAACTCGTGAAGACGAAACCTGACGGCTACACGATCTCTGGAAACAACGTCCCCCACATCATAATCCAGCCTCTCGTGAGGGACAATGCCGGATACGAGACGGAACAGCTCGAGCCCGTGTACTGCTTTCAGACGACCCCGATCGGCCTTGCGGTACTGAAGGACTCCAAATTCAGGACTCTCGACCAGTTTATCGATTACGCTAAAAGTCATCCCGGCGAGATCACCATAGGCGGGTCCGGCACGCATAGCGGCCATCACCTCGCACTGCTCCAGCTGCAGAAGCTCACAGGCTCGAAGTTTACCTATATCCCCTCCATAGAAGCGGCGCCTTCTGTTGCGAACTTCCTCGGTGGACACACGATGGCGCTGTTCGCGAACTCGAACGATCTTTACACTCACTTGGATAAGACCACGATACTCGCAATCGGAACCGACGACAGGTTCGGCCCGATACCCTCTGTCCCCACATTCAAGGAGCTGGGGATTCCCATGACCGCAGGCTTCGACAGGGGCGTCTGTGTGCCGCGTGGAACACCGCCGGAAGTGATAGAAGCATCCGAGGAGGCATTTCGCCATATGTGCACGAGTCCCACATTCGTGAACAAGATGGAGGAGCTCGCATTCCTCGTCCGGCAGATGGGAGCACTGGAATACAAGAACTATATTGCAGACAAAAAGAAAGAGATCGTCGAGACCTTAAAGGGCTGACCATTATCGCCACCCTCGCTTCGAAATCCATACTGAAAGGACTCATAGGAGGGGCCTTCGGGCTTCTCATCAGCTCGATCGGCATCGCACCGATCGAGGGAAGCGTGCGATTCACCTTCAGGATAGTGAGCCTCCAGGACGGCATCGGCCTCATCCCTGCACTCATAGGGTTCTTCTGTATTCCCGAAGTGCTTGCCATGATCGAAAAACGGGACCAACAGTACAGCATCATCCCCTACCGCGAACAGCAAAAGGTGGTGCTGACCGTGACTCTCAAGCTCCTCAAGAGGCCTTTCCTCCTGCTCCACTCTGCGGTCATAGGGACGATCGTTTGGTATAATACCGGGTGCCTGGGGCAACATAGCCAGCATGGTATCTTACAATGAGGCTGTGAGGGGGAGCAAGCATCCTGAAAAGTTCGGCCGCGGAATCATCGAAGGCGTTGCCGCGGCAGAAACAGCCAACAATGCAGAAGTCTCCGGCTCGCTCATCCCCCTACTCACGCTGGGAATTCCGGGAACGCCGCCTGCTGCGGTACTCCTCGGGCACTTCTCCTCCAGGGCATGAGACCAGGGGCCGACCTGTTCACGTTTCACGGGGAGATTACATATACGTTCATCATATCTCTTATCTTCGCCAACATACTCATTCTGCCCATGGGAATATTTTCGGGAAAGGTCATCTCTAAGCTCATCACCAATATCCCGATTTCCCTTCTCGCTCCGCTCGTTGTTTTCCTCTCGGTGATCGGGTCGTACTCTATTCAGAACAACATGTTCGACGTGTACGTGATGATTTTCTTCGGGCTGGTAGGATACGTCGGAAGAAAGGCGGGGTTTGATCCGGGGCCGATAGTTCTCGGTATAATACTGGGGAAGATATGCGAACAGGGACTCGTGCAGTCCATACTCATGGGCAGAGCGGCAGGCTCTCTCTTCGGGGTGTTCTTTTCGAGACCGATCTCGATCGTACTCATCCTCCTCACCGCTGTCTCTGCTGCCTGGCCTTATATCAGAAAACTTGTAGGTGGTGCAAAGCGATATGAAAAACGCTGACAGAATCACCTCCATCATCATGCTCGGCATCTGCGGATACTTCTTCATCGAGGGAAGAACCTTCACACAATTCGGGAAGCTTTTTCCGCAGACCATCATCGTCATTCTGGCGCTGCTCTCACTGCTCCTCCTGATCCTGAGCTTCACCCGTACCGAGCGAAATGTGATACTGGGGAAGCTTAGCAGGAAGCACATCATAATCGTAATATCCGTGCTGCTCATCGCAGCCTGGGGATTCTTCATAAATATCTTCGGGTTTGTAGTATCGAGTATCCTCTTTTTCTCCTTAATCAACACTATGCTCGACAAGAGACAAAGGGGCTTTCTGCCCGTTCTCAAAAAGGTGGGTATCATCACCGTTATGGTCGGCGTCTTCTACTTCTTCTTCGCGAAACTCCTTCTCGTTCCCTTCCCGAGGGGATACCTCTTCTAGCGGCCCGGCCGAAAAAATCTTACAGGTCGAATAATGCTTCTCCGAATAGGTTACGGCTGTTTTTAAACGAACAGGCTTTCAGAGATCGAAGCCCTGCAGCTGCTTTACACTATCGGATATTTAATCGATTCGTCTGCTGGTCTTTTTTATAGATAGTCTGTGTTATTACCAACCGGCAGCGGTTTCGACATCTTACCGGCCGAAAATCAGTAATCGTTACACCGGTTATCTTCAGGAGTTAAAGAAAGAATCAACCGCAAACCTGTTTCAATATTTCCCATCCTGTACCGGAGTATAAGAACCCGCAGACCCCTATAAACTCCGTGCGGATGTCGATCTTCCCTTCCCGGGATCGCATCCTACTTATCTATCAGTGACAGCTGCCGCTAAAACCCCCCAAGACCTCAAACCAAGCTCTCCTTCGTGCCATTTTCCAGTGGCCTCTTCGCCTCCACTGTTTTACCTTATAACTTCCTGTCGTCAGTCTGGTATGGACCCGGCAGTCGAGGCCACAAAAGCCGGCTGAAAGAGAATTTCACGAGAGACAATGCAAGACTTTAGAGAGACGATCCTTAATTTTTACAGAGATCACGGAAGATCACTCCCATGGAGGGACACGGATAACCACTACCATATCTTCGTGTCGGAGATCATGCTGCAGCAGACCGGGGTAGAGAGGGTGCTTGGCAAGTACCTTCGTTTTCTTACCGAGTTCCCCGATTTCGGCGCGCTCGCCCGGGCCTCACAGAAGAGAATCCTTTCGGAGTGGCAGGGGCTCGGGTACAACCGCCGCTGCATCCATCTGCGTGAGGGTGCGAGAAAGATCTGTTCTGAGTTTTCAGGAAAGCTCCCGGAATCGGAAAAGCTTCTTCTGTCTCTTCCAGGCGTGGGGAGGGCAACGAGCAGGGCGCTCCTCGCATTCTGTTTCAACAGACCTGTAGTTTTTCTCGAAACGAACATACGCCAGGTCTTTATCCATTTCTTCTTTCAGGAGTCCGGGAGGGTAAGCGATACGGAGATGCTTCCGCTGGTGGCAAAGACACTCGACCGTAACAACCCCCGTGAGTGGTACTACGCGCTGATGGACTACGGGACCATGCTGAAGAGGAGTATCGGCAACCTTGTGAGAAAAAGCGCAGGGTACAGACAGCCCGCCCCTTTCGAGGGATCGATGCGCCAGGTTCGCGGTATCATACTGAAAACGCTGCTTTCGAGTCCTGGCCTCACACCAGACAGGATTTCATCGATAACCGGAATCGACACCGGCAGGATAAAAGAAGCTCTGGATCGGCTCACCCAGGAGGGTTTCCTCGAGAATAACGGTCTTTTCTACTCACTCTGTGGTTAGCCGAGTTACACGTATTATGGCCCTTTTATCTTCCGTCCGGGCCTTCGGTTCAGGCATGGATCGCCCAGCCTTCAACCGCCCTCATCGCCTCCATCACCGCCTCTGAGAGAGTCGGATGTGCATGGATCATCTCTGCGACATCCTTCGGCAGAAGCTCCGCCGACTTCGCGAGGAGAAGCTCGTGAATGAGTTCCGTTGCATCGGCTCCGACGATATGTACACCGAGGATCTCATGGGTCTGCGGATCGTACAGCACCTTCACCATTCCCTCAGAGCGCTCTATCGCCACCGACTTCCCAGCCCCTCTGTAGGGAAATGTTGCCTTTTCAAAGGGGATTCCCTCCTCCTGCGCCTGCCGCTCCTTGTAACCGAAGCTCGCGACCTGGGGCTCGCAGTACACCGCCGACGGAATAAGGTTCGGGTCCACCCTAGCAACCGGGTCCTTTCCGGCCATGTGCTCCACTGCTATCTCCCCCTCCTTAGATGCGACATGGGCGAGCTGAGGCGTGCTGACGACATCCCCTATCGCGTAGATTGAAGGCACGGAGGTGACGTAGTAGTCTTTAACAGGTATGAACCCTTTTTCCGTGGTAATACCCACGTTTTCGAGGCCTATATCCTCCGTGTTGGGGGCCCTCCCTACCACGACGAGAAGCTTATCTGCCTCGACACTGAACTTATTTCCATCACTTCCCTCCAAGCTGACCGAAACGCCGTCCTTCTTTTTTTCCACGGAGAGAGCCTTTGTAGAGGTGTGGACCTTGATTCCGCGCTTCTTGAATGCGCGTTCAAGAACGGCAGTAATCTCTGCATCCTCTATAGGAAGAAGCTTCTCTAAAAGCTCGACAACCGTGACCTCGACCCCGAATGAGCTCATGATGTGGGCAAACTCAACCCCGATAAACCCACCGCCAAGAATAACGAGCTTCGAGGGCAGCTCCTCCAGCATGAGCGCGCCGTCTGAGGAGAGCACGAGTTTTTCATCGAACTCGAAACCCGGAATGCTTCTCGGCCTCGATCCCGTAGCGACGATGACATTCTTCCCTGTAACGGTCCGTCCGTCGCTCAAAGAAACCTCATTCGGCCCCTTCAGCTCTGCCGCGGCACTGATGAGATCTATCCCGTTCTTCTTCAGGAGGAACTGTACTCCCTTTGAGAGCATCTCCGAAGCTTTTCTCGACTTCTCGAACACCTTTCTGTACTCGAATGCCGAAACATCCGTCTTGACACCGAGCTTCTCAAGCTCATCTACCGACCTGAAGAGCTCAGCCTGATGGATGAGCGCCTTAGAGGGAATACACCCGATGTTGAGGCAGACCCCGCCGGGCTTGTCCTTTTCTATCACGGCACAGGACATGCCGAGCTGGGAAGCACGTATCCCGGCGACGTACCCACCGGGCCCTGCACCGATGATCACCAGATCGTAGTCATAGCTACCCATTTCAATGCTCCTCCCATGTAATTAATTCATCTAATATAATTAAAAACCGTACTTATGACAGGTCTTTTTGAAAAACCGGAGGAAGCCCTTGCTTCACATGCAGGCCCCAAAAAGGGCGAGGATAAAGGTGCCGTGAAATCCTTTCATTCCGTCAAATACTATTATTGCAGGTTTTTGTCGTCTACATTAAAGGCGGAATGGCACTTCGGATTTTCGGTCCGTT
>DATKZJ010000081.1:0-17878 GCA_035527995.1 Spirochaetota bacterium
TTCTGAAACTGTAAGATAATCGAGAAAACCATCCATATCAGTATACGGAGTTCTCTATGAATCTGAGAAGAAGGGAAGCGGTTCTCGGTGGAAAGGACGGAGATGTTCGTATCAGGAGAATGGAGAATGGCGTTCCAAGGATCTCGGCGAATACCCTGGAAGACCTCATATTCGGGCTTGGCTGGATACACTCGTGCGACCGGCAACTCCAAACACTTCTCATGAGGGTCGTCCTTCGGGGCGAGGCCGCCGAGCATCTCAGGGACGACCCCGAGCTCATCAGGCTCGATACGTATATACGGAGAATGAACTTCGTTCCGGACCCGGAGGATGTACTGGGAGGGCTTGACCCGGACGTAAGGCGGCAGCTCGAGCTGTATGCGGAGGGCTTTAACCTGCATATGTCGGAGAATGGAGTGGTTCCTGATCTCAGGGTCCTCGGGTACAGGCCCCCGCAGTGGACGGTCTTCGATACACTCCTTATCGGAAAGGCGTTCGGGTTCATCGGGCTTGCCGATATCCAGGGAAAGATGGAGAAGTTTATAGTTCAGCTCATCAAAAAAGGCATCGAGGAGCGGAAGCTGAGAGAGCTGTTTCCCTACCTGGAAGACTCCATAGATTACGACCTCATCGGGAAGTTGAAAATCGAGAAGCCTCTTGTGCCAGACTCCCTGAAATGGTTCAGAGAAATACCAAAGCTCGTCGCGAGCAACAACTGGGCCGTATCCGGGAAGTATACCAAGTCCGGGAAGCCGCTGATCTGCGGTGATATCCATCTTCAGATAAACCGGCTCCCCTCGATATGGCAGGAGGTAGTGATGGTCCTTCCTGACAACAAGCTCGCAGGGGCGACCATCCCGGGTACGCCGGGGCTTATCATAGGGAGGACCGACCATGTTGCCTGGAGCCCGACTTACTCGTTTATGGACATGCTCGACTATAGAATAGAGCACTGCAGAGAAGGGAAATACCGTCGGCCTGAAGGCTGGAGGGAGTTTCAGGTGAGGGAGGAGGTCATCCGTGTAAAGAAGAAGAGTCCGGTCACTGTAACGGTGTATGAGAACGAGGACGGAGTTTTGGAGGGGGCCCCTGAAAAAGAGGGGTACTATCTCCTGCTCTCCTGGTCAGCGAAGTACGGCTGCGGGGCATGCGACTTCGACGCAATGCTGAGCCTTCCGCGCGCGAAGTCTGCCGAAGATGCCATGAATATTTTCAGACGGCTCGACGTCGCCACGTTCAACTGGGTGTTCGCGGACACGGGAGGAAACATAGGCTACCAGATGAGCGGCAGGTGCTTTAGGCGGACGGATGGGAGAAGCGGGCTCGTCCCTGTTCCCGCGTGGGAAAAAAAACATGGCCCGGACGGCTGGGTTGAAAAGGACCGTCTCCCCTCGCTTTACGATCCTCAGGAAGGATTTATCATTACTGCGAACCAGGACCTGAACAATCTCGGGAGAAGCCGTCCTATCAACCTCCCGATGGCACCTTACCGCGCCGAGCGGATACGGATGCTCATTGAAGGGCGAAAAAACCTTACAGTCGAGGACATGAAAGAGATCCAGTACGATCTTTTTTCAGTACAGGCCGATCGCTATATGGGGCTTCTTGGGCCCCTCATACCGGACACGAAGAACGGGCGAATCTTTCGTGAGTGGGACAGGAGGTATGATCTCGACTCACGAGGAGCGACCCTGTTCGAATCGGTATACAAGGAGATCCTGAGAAAGGTTTTCGGGGAGAAGGGGTTCGGGAGAGACGTGTTCGAGTTTCTTGTGCACGAGACAGGGTTCTTCCACGACTATTACGGCAATCTGGACAACATAGTTTTTAATAGGAGGTCGAGCTGGTGGGAGGGTATGGACAGAGACGAGGTCTTGCGTGAAGCCGTAGGGACCGGCCTTAATGTGAAGGCAAAGCCGTACGGCAGGACGAGGAAGATGACGTTCTCCCACCTCATCTTCGGCGGGAAGCTCCCCCGTTTCCTCGGGTTCGACTACGGCCCTGTGAAGCTGCCTGGGTCGCGTGCGACAATCTCTCAGGGACAGATATTGAGAAGCACCGGACGCACACTCGTTGTTGCTCCGTCATTCAGAATGATCGCTGATATGTCGAACAGCGATCTCCATGCGAATCTCGCGGGAGGAGCATCCGACAGAAGATTCTCCCGCTGGTACAAAAGCGATATACGGCACTGGATCCGGGGTGATTATAAAACGCTCTGAGGGAGACGCTGCTTTGCCGAGCGAATGTTGATTACCACGATCCCGATGATGATTGCCGCTCCTCCGAGTATCTGTGAGAGAAGAAGTCGCTCATGCAGGATGATCACACCTCCTGCGGTCCCGATTACCGGAATGAGATTCGTGTATGTCGAGACTACAACTGGTTCGAGTCTGGAGAGGCCGTAGAGGTAGAGGAAGTAGCCGAGGGCGGAACAGAAGATCCCGAGGTATAGGATATTGAGGACCGCCGGCGTGCCGGGAAAAATCCATTCCCTGAACTCGAGGACGGCGAAAGGCAGAAGAAAAACCGTGCCGAACAGGAACTGGTGGAATAAAAGCCCGATACTGGAGTACTGTTTCTTCAGATTACTGCTTGTCAGGATATATCCCACCCATGAGAAGCATGCGCCGATCATGAAGATGTTTCCCTTGATGATGCCGGGATAGGCCCTCGCTTCAATACCCCGGGCCACGATGAGATATACTCCGCCTATCGAGAGTAGGATCCCGAGAATCTTCCATGGACCGATGGCGGTCCTGTACAGCAGGTACTCCGCGATAATCGTGAAAACCGGTATGCTTGCAATGATGAGTGATGCGTTTGATGCTGAGGTAAGCTTTATACCCTGGTTCTCGAAGTAAAAGTACAGTGTAATCCCGCACAGGCTGCTTACGAGGAGCGGGAAAACGGTTTTCCTTCTGATAGCCATCCCGGCTCCCCTGAACTTCCCGATAGGGAAGATGATTGCCGAAGCCATAAGAAAACGAAAAAAAGCGAGGGTGAGAGGGGGAAAGCCTGTGTCGAGCACGTACTTCGAGCTCGCAAACGACAGCCCCCAGAAAGCGACAGTCACGAAGAGAGCGAGGTTTGCAAACAGTATCGATCTGGTATCTTTTTTCATTTCAGGTCGTTAGAATACTATATAATATGGCCGGCGTCAAGCGGGTCGGCCGAGTTGTCTCTTTTTCTCATTTTTATTATCTTCATGATGGGAGGGAGAACGGCAGATGGGAAGAGCAGCTGTTGCAGTCGTGGGCTGCGACTCATACGATCCGGATGAGGTGTATGACGCGGTTGTCAAAGGAGTGGGGCTGCTCGGCGGTATCGACTCGTTCGTTAAAAGAGGGGAGCAGATCACCTTGAAGCCGAACGTGCTGTGGGGAGACGATCCGGCGAAATGCCTCACCACGCATCCCTCCGTGGTGAGGGCGGCCGGGCTCCTGTTCCGGTCTGCAGGAGCGGTCCTCATGTACGGAGATTCACCGGGGTTCGGGAAGCCCGAGTCCCACATGAAGCGTGCCGGACTGAAGAAGATTGCTTCGGAGCTTGGCATGGAGCTCGCGGATTTCGAGCACGGACGAGTGGTCGAGTTTCCTGAATCGCCTTTCGTAAAAAGGTTCACCATTGCCAGGGGAGCCCTCGACTGCGACGGGCTCGTAAGTCTTCCGAAGCTCAAGACACACGGATTCTTAAGACTCACCGGTGCGGTAAAGAACCAGTTCGGGTGCATACCCGGAATGCTGACCCACGCATTCCATGTGAAGATCCCGAACCCGTACGATTTCTCGGGGATGCTGGTCAGCCTCAACCTCCTGCTCAAGCCGAGGCTCTATATCATGGACGGGATCGTTGCAATGGAGGGGAACGGCCCGAGAGGAGGAAAACCTGTGAAGATGGGGTTTCTACTCCTGTCGAGAGACCCGGTCGCGCTTGATACCGTGGCGTGCAGGAGCGTCGGTCTCGACCCGGGGCTTCTTCCGACGAACTACATCGGCTCGCGGTACGGGCTGGGGACCTCGAATCCGGACGAGATCGAGATGCTCGGAGATCCGATCGAAAAGTACATAAACAGTAAATTTGACATCGTAAGAGAGCCCATTCGCTCAAAGCAGCATTACAAGGTCCCTACGTTTCTTAGGAATATGCTTTTCCCGAAACCGGTGATCGACAGGAAGCGCTGTATCATGTGCGGCACCTGCGTGGACGTATGCCCTGTCGATCCGAAGGCGCTGGACTGGAGTGAGGGAAAAAAGGTGACCCCTCCCTCGTATAAATACAAGCGGTGCATACGCTGCTTCTGCTGTCAGGAGATCTGTCCTGAGAGTGCTATCATTATCAAAAGGCCCTCTCTGCGGCGGATCATTAGAAGGGTGAGAATAATAAGAAGAAGACTGCTCACCACAAAAAGCCAAGCATGAATGTCGGGAGAGAAATTTTTCTCCTTCTTCTGTAAAAGGTACGATCTATAGATTTTCTTTTCAATAGGTGGCCGGCTCTGCCGGAAGCTTCATTCGAGCGGTGAATACTGCCGTAAATCCACACCGAAGAGGTGCTGCTATAAAGCAATAAAGAGGATGGACTTTGCACACTGTAATAATGCGTTAAAAAGTGAAAAGCTGTTTAAGGAGAAAGCAGATTGGGAAAGCCGGGCGCTTTAAAGGCCGGTTTCGCCCTCTTCGTTGGGTTTTATCAGTATCACGCTGTCGTAGACGTTAACCCGGTTGTGCATGCCGTAGAACTCGTATGTTCCTTCTGATACCATCTCGTCCGTATCCGTCACTTTAAGCTTTCCGAGAGATATATCCGGATCATACGCATATTCGCCTGTCTCGGGGTTTCGGAGGAGCCCCTTCTCCCTGAATATGAGAAACTCCATCTCTTCTTCCACACCATGAACAGCGCCGAGGTTTATGAGGGCCCTGTCGCCGGACATCCTCACTATCAGCCCGCGCGTGGGAACAGCCCTGTTTATTTCTGCAGCAATGGAGAAGACCGTATTGAACAGTTTCTCATTACCGGTATAGTAGGTGGTAAAGCGCCGCATCGACCTCCCGTTGAAACCCGAATTGAAGTCAACGATTACCTTCAGAGAGTCCTCCTTCTCCTCGATCGTACCTGTAATATAGTAGTCCACTCCGAGGCCTTTCGCCGTCTCGAGGGCATCGTGGGGGGTTGTAATCTCTCCTTTGTAATTAGCCACCTCGATCTTAGGGTAGTAGACGAGCATCCAGGAAAGCATCTCCTCTACTGTTTTAGACAACCGTCTGTGTACGATGTTCTCTCTCGGCACCCATTCGTGGAGAAACGCGTCAAATACCGCTACAGTGATGCGTGTTTTCGGTATGAATCCCGGCCCGGATTCGTCACCCTCATACTGCCTTACTTTCCAGCGTGACGGGAGGTTTTTGGAGATCCTGTTCGCATAGATCTCTATACGGTCGTTTATATCGATCGTATCAACATCGAGGGTGTCCCGAATTATGTCCTTCAGCTCGTAGAGGTAGAACTCGTAAAGTCCCCGTGTCCTGAAATGCTCGGCAAGCTCGAGCCTCTTCTGAGGATCAAGGGGATCGAGCTGAACCGCGCGCTTGTAGTGCAGGAAGGCCTTGTCCATAATAAACTTCTCCATCAGCCTCCTGGCAGTGAAAAGATGATCGGCGGACAGCCCTGTACGAAGCGGGTCGGAGAGGCTCTCCTTTTTCATTGAGAGAACGATATTTTCGAGCCTGAACCTCGTCACCTCGTCATCGACCCTCTTTGCGAGCGCCTTGCTGTAGTGCTCTTCCGCTTCCTCCTGCATCCCCAGCATCTCGTAGCAGAACCCCATCTCATACAGGATAGCTGCTCCCGCGGCTGCTTCGCGGTTCAGCTCCCTGTCCACTATTGTCCTGTAGTGCTCCAGTGCTTTCAGGTAATTTTTCGTGTAGAAATATATGGAGGAGAGTATCTCGTACGCGTCGACAATCGTATCATCTATCGTACGTGCGGTATCGGCTTCGTAGAGCGCAGCGTCGAAGTATTGTTCAGACTCTCGACCGTCTTTTGACTCTAGAGAGGCGCGGATCCCCATACTATAGTAGTGCCGTGCGAGATTAACGTGAGTCCACGGGGACGTGCTGTCGAGCGAAACGGCTTTTCTGAAGAAGCCCCCAGCCTTTCGAAGTTCGCCGAGCTCCGTATAGGACGTACCGAGGTGGATATATGTCCAGACATCCTGCGGGTAGATCTTCAGAAGCTCGTTGTATGTCTCTATCGCTGTCCTGTAGTCTCCCTGCACCCTGCGGAGATCCGCGATCCCGTACCTTGTTTCGATATTAACAGGCTCTATCAAAAGAGCCCTGCTGAAGATCTCCCGGGCTTCCTCGTATTTCTGCAGGGATATCAGTACCCTGCCGAGGAGGTTCAGAATGTTCACGCTCTTTTCATCCTGCTTCAGCGCGTCACGAAGAACATCCTCGCTGTCGTGAAGATTACCCGTCTTGTAGAGCGAACGCGCGAGCGCGATCTTTGCATCGAGGAAATACCGGTTGTCTTTCAGGATGTCCTGATATATGTAGATTGCGGAGATATAGTCTCCCTGACGTTCCTTTTCGAGCCCGTCGTTGAACCTGCGTAAGAGCTCGCTCTCTCCGAAACAAGGAGAGAACAGGATCACAACGGACAGTAGGACGGGGATGATGATGAGCAGTCTGCGCATATCTAATCCTTCCACCCATTTTTTCCGATCAGGGGGACAAATCTGCATCCGCACAATGATCGGGTGTATACCCTGCCGTTCTTGGCCTTTTCAACAAGCTTCAGGTCCTGGACCCACCTGCTCCCCACAGGTATGACGAGCTTACCGCCGTTTCCGAGCTGACCCATAAGGATCTCCGGGACCTTGGGAGCCGCGGCGGTGATGATGATCCTGTCGAAAGGAGCGTATTCAGGCAGCCCGATAGTGCCGTCTCCCTGGATGAGAAATATGTTGTTGTACCCCTGTGAATACAGATTGGTCCTTGCCTTTGAGAGGAGGCTCTCGAGGCGCTCAATGGAGTAGACCATTGATGCGAGCTCTGCCAGTATCGCGGCCTGGTATCCTGACCCGGTCCCCACTTCGAGCACCTTGTTTTCCGGCCTGATATCGAGGGCCTGGGTCATCAGCGCCACGATGTAAGGCTGCGAAATTGTCTGGTTCTCACCAATCGGGAGAGGGTAGTTTCCGTATGCCTTGTCCCTGAGGGTATGGGGGATAAAGAGATCTCTTTTCACCTTTCGGATTGCGGCCAGCACCCTCTTGTCCGTGATACCCGAAGGTATCAGCTCCTGGTCGATAAGCCATTCGGCCTCTTTTTCTCTATCGAATACCATACTGTTCTCAGGTTCGATCATCAGGGATATATGTATCCGAGGCGGTTTTTTCCTATCCTTCCGTTGTAATCAACCTCGACTTCAGCATCGACGTAGAGACCTTTGAGAGACGGGTCGTATACGTCCGAGAAGTAGATGACGTATTCCGGAGGCTGATAGGACTTTATCGTATCGTACAGATACGTGAAATCATTCGAGTGAATCATGTCGTAAAACCTGCCCCCTGTGCTGCGGGCGAAGTAGTCGAGCATCGAGTCGTCCTTTCCCCCGAAGCTCAGTACATATAAAGGGATACCGTTGTTGGCAGCGTAGTTTTTGCAGCTCTCCAGGGAGTAGGTGAGGAAAGAATCATCTCCCATGTCTCCGTCGGTGATCAGAACCATAACCTTCTTGTAAAACTGTTTGTTCAGAAGATCGATTCCCCTTCGAAACGCCCGATCGAACGCCCTTCCCTCGCCGTAAACGGGATCGAGGACCGCATGTATCGCGGAGAGCTTCGAGGATGTGAACGGAGAGAGTATCCTGGAATTATCGTCGAAGCCGATGACCGCTATCTCGTCACCGGCAGCCGTACTGCCCAGAAAACTTCTGAGGTATCGGTCGATTTCCTCTTCATGCGCAGCCATTGTCGACGACTTGTCAACGAGCGCGAGAATGTTGAGTTTCGAATCCCTTGCTTTCGTATAGGAAAGATCGATCCTGCCCACGACACCTTCTCCGGACCTCAGGAGGAAATGGGAATCCCCGAGTCCGTAGAGGGGCAGTCCGTCTGGGGAGAGCACGGTTGCGTAGTACACGAACGTCGGTTGGCTGGAGGTATCGACCCTGTTCAATATGACATTGAGGTTTCTGTATTTCTCAGAGCTCGGTATCAGCTGAACCACTTCGTCACGATCGAAGTCACACGCGTAGAGCTGTCCCAGTCCGTCGAGCTTGACGTCGAGGATTCTCCCGAGCTGTCTCCCTGTCTTCACCTTTCTCCACGAAGAGTGAGTGATGTCGTAGAACATGACTCTAGACCCGTCGCTCACTAAGAGCCGGTTGTCGTCGGTGTATGTGATCCCGTAAGGGTCGGTGAGGTCCGCTCCCTTCAGCAGGGAGAGAAAGTTGCCGCTTCTGTCGTAGATGCCGATCGTGCGGTTTCCGCGGTCCGCGATATAGATGTTCCCCGCACCGTCTACTGCGATTCCTGAAGGACTATTGAAATCCCCCTCTCGCTCACCCTCTTTTCCGAAGGACATGAGCAGCCTGCCATCCCCGGAAAACTTCTGCACCCGCATATTTCCGCTGTCTATGACATAGAGGTTTCCGTCCTTGTCAAGCGCGAGAGAGGTGGGTCCGTAAAACTGGCCCTCCTTGAGCCCGGAGGAGCCTATCCTGCCGAGGTACTTTCCTTCAGGAGTAAAACTGTACACAGTATCATTGGTGTAGTCGGAGATGTATACCACACCGTCCCCTACGACTATATCGTAGAGCCTTCCATGGTCCACCTTCGGGGAGACGAACGCGAAAAGCGGTTTTCCCTCGCTCGAAATTTTCAGCGCTATCTTCGAGCCGAAACCGCAGGCGTACACGGCACCAGTCCTGTCGACATCGATTCCCGTTACTCTCGACAGGGTATACTTGCCGATGGAATTTCCCCGTATCTCCATACCGGTCGCATACTCCTCATCCCTTCTCTCCCCATGGAGTAAAAATTGCTTTTTATACAGGTAGGAGACAAAGCTTTCCAGGATCGCGTCACCGCCGCTGTTCTCGACTATCGTATTGAGCTCGAAGAGAGCGTTCTCTTCGAAGCCGGCTTTGAAATACGCGAGAGCGAGAAAGTATCGGACCCTGCGATCATCGGGCGCGCTGCCCAGTACATCTCTGAAGTGCTCGATCGATGCCTCGTACTCTTTACTGTTGAAGTGATAAACGCCCTTCTTGAACTGTTCGCTGAAAGTCTCGTCTGAGAAGGCGAATCCTTCGAGGAGTAAAATAAGAAGAAACGATATGATAAAAAGCAGCGTCCGACCTGGTGTGTTATGCTGTCTGAGGCCCATTTTCACTCAATATTAGCATTTTCTAGTGTAAATACAAGAAAAAAAGCTCTCCCCACGTTGCATAGGAAGAGCCTTGTATAATAAGCAGCTCTACTCGCCTTATATTCTTACATCCACGCTCTGACCAAGGTTACCTTCGAGGAAAAAGGGCTTGCCAATGGCAAGGGAGAGAAGGTTAAGGATGAAATCCTTGGAAACCACCACAACATTTCCGCTCTCGTCGGTTGGCATGCGCATCTCCGCGGCCTCAGGGAGCTCCTTCTCTGCCTGTGGGAAATAATCCTGTTTGGTAACCTTATCTGTAACTCCTGTTACCATCTTTCTCTCCATGTTTACTGTTTCACTTTAAATGTCGACATATAGAATTAAACCTTTATCGTTTTTATAACATATTTTCGTTATGCTTTTTTAACCTTTTTGAAAGGATGTAGTCTTTGTCGCTGTTGATGTTTATCAGGTTTCGCTCTATTATTTCTCTTTTGTCCTCGTGGTGGTCCGACTCATCGAGGTCTGACTCTTCGAGGTCTGACTCTTCGAAGTCTGTGAGAAGGGTCGAGAAGTAGATTCGGCTTCGGCGTGCGATACACAGGATCCTGTACTCCTTCTCGGCAACACAGCTCTCGACGGATGATAGGCAGCTTTTGTCATAGAAGGCCAGAAGAGGATGAGGACCGTCCGGCCCGATTGGGATGAGGCCTTCGTACTGCGGAGTCCTGCTCTTGAATAATGAGTGGAGGGCAAGGATGAATCTCTCGTCTGTGCACGGGTAATCCATCCCGATAAAGAAGTTATGCTCCCGGTCTGTGTGCATCAAGGCCGTGAGGATGCCTCCCAGAGGTCCGACTCCGGTCACCTCGTCATGAAGGCACCGGGTGAGGAGCGGGCTCACGTAGTCTCTCCCTACGAGGAAAACCCGATCGAAAAGAGAGTGAACGCGCTCTATGGAGATGTCTATGAGAAGTTTTCCGTCGTATTCCAAAAACGCCTTATCTTTTTTCATGCGGCTGGAGGTACCGCCGCCGAGGACGTACGCATTAGTATCAGAGATCTTTTTCAAATCATCTCTCCTCCGGTAGAAGCAGGCTCCGGTCTGGCGGAGAAAAATCCTCCCTGTTTTTCCCCGGCATAATGTTTCACGACTCTTGTGCTCGAGCAGGGCTTTAGTACCTTAATACTGGTTTTCTTGCCTTTTTCATCAAGAATATGGCTTGTCCACATTAGGCCTCATTACGGCACTAGCTGCTGTGTCTATAAAATAATAGACTTTTTCTCTTGATTCGCATAAAATGTTGTTGAGCCCGGCTGAAAAAAGAAAGAAGGAAGGGATATTTTTTTTATTGTTTACTTACCGGTGAAGAGTTAGTATAATAATTCATTCGCTTGACAGAGGTGACAGGAGAGGAACATGAAGATTGCGCTCATAGAGCCCAAGCCACCGATCAATGTCTATTTTTTCCTTACGCAGCTTCCCCTTCTCGGGCCGCTATTCATGGGAACCAAGCTAAAGAATGCGGGACACGAAGTAAAGGTTTTCAAAGAGGATATAGTTTCCGTATATAACGAGAAGACGGACGAGCTCCACCCTTACCTCAAGGAAGCAGATGTAATAGGATTTACCGCCATCACACATACCATCAACCGCGCATACCGGATTGCAGATGCCATAAAGAAACAGTATCCTGACAAGAAGATCATCATGGGTGGGCCGCACCCCTCTGCGTGTCCCGAGGAGGCTCTCGGCCATGCGGACCAAGTGTGCGTCCGGGAAGGCGAGTACGTAGTCCTCGATATGTTTGAGGGGCGTAATACAGACCCTATCGTGCAGGGGCCGAGGATTGACATAAACGACGTACCGATCATGGACCTGAGCATTCTGCAGGGGTACAAGTATAAAGGCAAAAGGATCAGAATGAAGCATGCACCCCTTATGGCCTCGCGCGGGTGCCCTCACGGCTGTATATTCTGCTCCGTGACATGGATGTTCGGCGGCAAGTACAGGATAAAGGACCCCGATATTGTCATGGAAGAGGTCAGGATGAGATATGACGAGGGTTTCAGGCATGGCTTCTTCTACGACGACAATTTTGCCGGAAACCACGAAAAGACAAAGGCCCTTCTCGAAAAGCTGATACAGGCTGACCTGGACTTCAAGTGGTCGAGCCAGTTCAGCGTTCACGCCGCAAAGGACAAGGAACTTGTGACGCTCTTAAGGAGGGCTAAGTGCACGACGATGTTCATCGGGGTCGAATCGATCAACCCGGAAGCTCTGAAGGACATGCACAAAAATCAGTCCGTGAAGATGATAAGGGAGTCCATCCGGACGCTTCTGGATGCGGGGATGAACGTGCATTCGATGTTTATCCTCGGGGCAGACAGCGACACCGAGGAGACGATAGAACAGACCATCAGGTTCGCGAAGTCCTCCGAGAGCTCGACCGCTCAGTTCTCCATACTCTTCCCGATTCCCGGAACTCCGCTCTATGACCAGATGAAACAGGAGAACCGGATCTATATCAACGACTGGAGATACTACGACGGTTCCCACAGCGTCATACTGCCGAGAAACATATCTCCCTGGAAGCTTCAGAGGAAGCTGATTCACAGCTACCGTTACTTTTACAGCAGGAAGATCGTTCACTGGATTGCGTCGAGAGTGGGCTTCTTCATCTGGAAAATCCTGAACAAGAAATATATGAAGTTCCTCCGTTACTTTTCGAGGAAGCTGAAGAAGGAAGGTATCGTCAAGGACGGGATCCTTACGCTGAAGGACTTCAGGACAGATGCGCTTCCACGTATACTCCCCGAGGTGACGAAAGGCAAACTTAACACACAGATGCCATAGGTTTCGGGCCCCCGCGAAGCGGTCTCAGGCGGTCTTAATGCAGCATGCGGTCAGTGTATTTTTTTTCTCCATTACAGTCGCCGAATGAGGCGGTTTACATGCGCAGGTCCTCACAATTTACTTCGAGCGTTCTCCCATGAGGGAAAAGCTTTCATGAGTCGGGGGGAGCTGCTGTGATCCTGCCCCGGATAAAGAGGGAATGAGCGCGTTTGAACCTGCATTCCCTGCCCGGCCACACGGACTTCAATAAAAATCGTTCTCCTGTTGTGATTCTCGAAAGATATTCCTTTAGTGTGGTTTTCTAAACAATTACATAGCGAGGGGTTTAAATGATGGCTTGTCAGAATTTTATACAAGTTTACGGTGAACAAAGCGCTTAAATACCCATTCCTTCGTAAAGGAATGGGTATTGACCTTCCTATTACAATTTTCCTATTAGGAATGGGGATTAGGTGGATAGGGGTTATGAACGGGCGTGAACCGAACTGCATACGGTGATAGATAAAAAATGGTATTCGCGGAAAGCTATGCTTTCCGCGAATACCTTGAAGA
The DNA here is from genome assembly GCA_035527995.1 of Spirochaetota bacterium. Classification (GTDB taxonomy): domain Bacteria; phylum Spirochaetota; class B62-G9; order B62-G9; family DRHN01; genus JAFGTF01. The sequence goes on from DATKZJ010000081.1 coordinate 12,793, forward strand.
TTTACTTGCTCTTTACTTCGATCATCTTTGGCTTTGCTTCCGGTGCCTTGGGAAGGGAGATGGTAAGAATCCCGTTCTTGAAGGAGGCATCTATATTGCCTGATGTAATGTTCTTGGGCAGAGTGAAGCTCCTGCAGAAGCTGTAGCTTCTTCGTTCCTTCAGGACGTAATCCTTCTTCTCTTCCTCTTTTTCCTCGTCTTTCTTCGAGGAGATCGTCAGCACGTTGTTTTCAACCTTCACCTCGATATCCTTCTCGGTAAGGCCGGGAAGCTCGATCTCCATCCTGTACCCTTTATCGTCTTCATGAATATCGACGACAGGCGTTCTCGTATCAACGACCGGGTCACTGTCAAAGAATCTCTCGAAAACCCTGTTCCAGTCGAAAAGATCCATTGTCCTTGGTCTGTATCTTACCAGGTTCATGATTATTACCTCCTCTTGGTAATTTCAATTTCACATATAATAATGCATAACTCGTGCCAACATGATTACGGGCCTCAACTTATTGAAATATATAGAATTAAAAATAATTTCATTTCAGTGCCGAAACCGAATAAGTATCATTATGACACATAGTATCAAAAAGGTACACTGCGTATATTAAAATGACACACTTGCTTGTCCGCGCATCCCTCTGAAGGGGTTATTTTTCGCACATACATCTGAAGGGGTATTTGTCTGAGTACTACCCAGAAGCGTTAAAATGAAGTTCTGAAAAACCGTTACAGCCTGCTGTTTTTATATTACTTTAAAGGGACAACATGAACGGGGGGTAGTGCTTTTATGAAGGTAGTACTGGTGTGCGGCAGCCCGAGGCAAAACGGAAACACACAGAAGATCCTGGAGATCGCGCAAGCGACGCTGAAGGATGAAGGGGTAGAGACGGAGCTCATCCTCCTCACAGCTAAGACGATAAAGCCGTGTATTGCCTGCAACGGATGCAGGGAAACAAAGAACAAAACCTGCGCTATAAAGGACGATGATTTCCAGGAAGTCTTCGACAAGATCATCGACGCCGAAGGGTTCATCATCGGTTCTCCGGTTTATTTCGGAAGTGCGACCTCACAAACCACAAGCTTGCTGCACCGTGCCGGATACGTATCGAGGGGCAACGGCGGCCTGCTGAAAGGGAAGGTAGGCGCTCCTGTTGTCGTTGCCAGGAGAGCGGGGCACAACTTTACTTATGCGCAGCTCGCCCTCTTCTACACCATCAACGAGATGACGGTCGTAGGCTCTTCATACTGGAATGTCCTGTTCGGGAGAAAGCCCGGTGAGGTCCTCGATGACGAGGAGGGAGTGGAAGCTGTAAAGCGGTGTATGAAGAATACGGCCGACCTGTTGAAAAGATACAGATCGTGATAACGGTACTGAACAAGATCGAAAGGCAATCTGTCGCAAGGGGGAATAAAAATCGAAAAAAATGAGATAAAAACGGTCACTGTGCTCGGGGCCGGCTATATGGGAAGTGCCATTACCTTCCCCCTCTTTGACAGCGGCCACAGTGTAAACCTCTGGGGGACGTGGCTCGATGATGATATTATCGACTCCTGCAGGAAAGGTCCGCACCCGAAGCTCGGAACACCGCTGAGGGATGGGGTGAAAACTTACCTTTCCAACGACCTCGCGGATGCGGTTGCGGACGCGCAGTGTGTCTTCGTGGCAGTTTCGAGCGAGGGCTTTATTCCGGTATTCAGGAAATTCCTCGAGACCAGGCGGGATGTTTGTCCCGTGCTGTGTCTCACCAAGGGATTTGTTGAGGATAGAGGGAGAGTGAAGAGGATAAGCAAATGGGCGGAGGAGGTATGGTCCTCTCGTTTCGACGGTGAGCGGTTCGAGTGGATATCTATCGGAGGGCCCGTAAAAGCGTCAGAGCTGTCCCGAATGATTCCGTCCGCCAGCATATACGGGGTAAGCAGTGACTCTTTACGGGAGCTCGCAGGTGCGGTTTCCACACCCTACTACAGAGTTTTCCCGTACGGCGATGTTGCGGGAGTTGAGCTCTCCTCCGCGTTTAAGAACGCTTATGCGATCGGTCTCGGGATCTGCGACGGGATATACAAGCGGAGGAATGAAGAGGATTACCATAATATCTGCGGTATTATCTTCAATGCGGCAATAGGCGAGATGGCTGAAATTGTGGAGCGGGCCGGCGGAGACAAAGGGGCGGTATACAGCCTCGCCGGTGTCGGCGATCTCTACGTTACAGGCCGTTCGGGGAGAAACAGGAGGTTTGGGGAGCTCATAGGTGCAGGGAGCACGCCTAAAGACTCCTACGAGAAGATGATGGGTGAAGGAGAGCTTGCCGAGGGATATGATGCAGTTGCCAAAGGTGTACATTGGTATGAGGAGCAACAGAAGGGACGTCTTGACGACCTCCCTCTCCTGAAAACACTGTACAGGATAGTAATCCGCGGAAAAAGTCCGGAAGAAGAGATATATTCTTTTATAGAGGGGTGCGGATGTTGAAAAGGTGCCCTGAAGATATGAGATGCCAGATGAAAGGAGAGGCCTGAGGACTATGTATACGGTAGATGAGATTGCTGAAAAGCTGGGGGGTTCTGTTATCGGTGATTCGAAGGCGAAGGTGAAATCTGTATCAACGCCGGAGAGTCCAACACCAGGTTCGATCGTTTTCATCAAGGAGAGGGGGCGGTTCGATGGTGTGGATAGATCGGTGAAGCCCCTCTGCGTGGTAGTCGATTTCGAGCCAGAGACGAGTACCGGGTTCGATTACATCGTGATACAAGAAAAGAGGAAGGAGGAGGCTTTTATTGAGCTCCTCTCTCTCTTCTGTGATAAGGGAGGTCCGGCAGCCGGCGTTTCCGATCTGGCGTCGGTATCGGATGATGCGGTTTTGGGGAGCAGGACCGCAATAGGTGATTTTGTTAAAATAGGGTCTCGAACGAAGATCGGTGACGGAACATCTGTCGGGTCGCATTCAGTAATCGGGCATAGGTGTACCATAGGAAAGAACTGCGTTATATATCCCAATGTAACGATCTACCCCAATACGATAATCGGGGACAGTGTCATAGTGCATTCAGGCGTCGTCATCGGAGGAGACGGGTTCAGCTACTCCAAGATCGACGGACAGAACAGAAAGGTACCGCAGATCGGCGGGGTTCTCATCGAAGACAACGTTGAGATAGGGGCAAATTCCACGATCGATCGTGCGACCATAGGATACACGAAAATAGGGAAGAACACCAAGATCGACAACCTCGTCCAGATCGCGCACAATGTAGTGATAGGTAAAAACGTCATAATATGCGCGCTCTGCGGGATATCGGGGAGCATCAGTATCGGAAACAATGTGGTGCTCGCGGGTCAGGTCGGTCTCGCAGACCATATTGTAATCGAAGACGATGTGATGGTCGGTGCGAAATCCGGAGTGATGACGAAGCACGTGAAAAAGGGAAGCAGGCTGCTCGGGTATCCGGCGGCAGCGTTCCAGCAACAGCTGAAGTCCTGGGCGATGCTTTCAAAGCTCCGCGGGATGTACTCCGATCTGGCAAATATCAAGAAGCATCTCGGTATGGAAACTTGACTTCCGTTTTTAGAAAATATCTGTAAATGTACCTGATGGAAGCTCCTAAAAAATCGCAGTCAGGCGTCCCTGCTTGAGAAATAATAGTTAATTACGATATGGTGGAGAGCTTTCTTCTGGTTATCAGGGAGAGCTGCCCGCTTTTTTCTTTGTTTTTATCACGCAGCTGCAGGACATTCCCCAATAGTAGGGATATGAGTTAATACTCCTGTGTCCAGCCGAACGAAAATCCGTACTTTTCAAGAAGGCGGCTCGCGTAATCGTACTCATTGTACCGTAATTTTCTTCCAATGTCTTTCATGTCAAAAGCCCTGTATGCGGGGAAATACTGATTCATGAGGCTTACCGGTATGTCTCTCGAGAGTTCGGAGAGCCATCTCAGTACCTCCCCGGTGCATGAGATACCTCCTGGAAGCACGAGGTGCCGTACGAGAAGCCCCCTTGTGGCGATACCTTCATCATCGAACCGGAGTGGCCCTGTCTGGCGGTACATCTCGCTCACAGCGCGGCGATTGATCTCGACGTATCTTACGGCGCCGGAGTACCGCAGCGCCATCTCGTCGGTTCCGTATTTCATATCCGGGAGGTAGATGTCGACGATCCCGTCGAGAAGACGCAGGGTTTCGACCCTCTCGTAACCACTCGAGTTGTACACGATCGGGATGGAGAGCCCCATATCCTTTGCAACAGCCAGCGCTTCAACTATCTGCGGAGTGTAGTGCGTGGGGGTCACGAGATTGATGTTGTGTGCTTTCTTTCGCTGGAGGACAAGCATCGCTTCGGCGAGCTGCGATACCGTCATCTCGTTTCCATTGCCCATCTGGCTGACAGGGTAGTTCTGGCAGAACAGGCAGCGAAGCCCGCAGCTTGAAAAGAAGATGGTCCCGGACCCCTTTGTCCCTGAGATCGGAGGCTCCTCCCCGTGGTGAAGCGTCGCGCTCGCTACCTTGGGGAGGTGTCCCGCCCTGCACCGGCTGCCCTCTTCCCTGTATCTGTCGGTCCCGCACTTGAAAGGGCAGATCGTGCAGTGTGAGAGGCTTTTTTTGAGCTCTTCGGAGACTTTCCCGAGGTCGGCATTTGTGAGGAATCCGGGATGTGTCATAACAACTAGTAATATAAGGTAAGAGAGGGCTTTTGAATAAGAGAATTCTTACGCGTCCGCTTCGGCGGACGTGTCTGCTTCGGCGGACGTGTCTGCTTCGGCGGCTTTCAGGTACTCCTCGACAGCGCTCAGCTTGGATTCGAGCCGTCCGATGTGCTCCTCAATGATTTTCATGTAGTCGAGCTCTCCTTCCTCGATGAGGAAAAGGTCATCCTCCCACTCGTCGATACTGATCCTTCCCGGAAGCTGTTGCGCAATCTGCGCGTATCGTGACGCCTCGTCCCAGTAGCGGAGCGCGGTCTCGTAGTGATACCGGGCAATAAGAAAGCTTTCTTTGAGCTGTTTGGCGTACCAGAGATTAAAAAAGAAGAGGTGCTCCTTGTCGAATCTCCTCCCGAGCTGAAGGCTGCTGTCAATGATGAGGAGGTTTACGTGA
>DATKZJ010000082.1:0-8952 GCA_035527995.1 Spirochaetota bacterium
CCTCACCTCGGAGACCACGTGTGGCCGGGACTGAACAACGTGACCATGGTGGTGGTAGAGGAGGGGAAAGAAGAGAAGCTTATGAAATCCGTAAAGGCGCTGCAGGCGGTGTTTCCCTCGGTCGGGCTCCGTGCGTTCGTCGTACCGGTTCTCGATGCTGTATAGGTCCTCTGTACACTCGCCTGCCTTAAAAAATGAGATTTTTCCCAGATAAGTCGAGAAAGTCAAACGCTGAAAATCCTGGGTTTGATACAATGCTTTACGGGACCGAGCCCTGCCTGATGCATTAGAAGGAAGCCGTATCAGTGCGGTTTTCTTACAAATTGCATAGCAAGGGGTTTAAATGATTACTTGGCAGAGTTTTATAATCTTATGTAAATAATATAGTTTACGGTGAAAAAAGCGCTAAAATACCCATTCCTTCATAAAGGAATGGGTATTGACCTTCCTATTACAATTGCATATAAGGAATGGGTGATTAAAGTCTCGTTACTTAAAGTGTGCTGTTGATCATGAGAAACGGGTATTGAAACCCCCATTCCTGTGTGAGAAATGGGGGCTAGACATGGCGATTGTAAAGAATTTAGCACCGGTTTCTGGGAGCCTTGAACCCTTTCAAACCGTTTGACCCTATCATGCAAGACTGCCGTCGTTTCAGCCGCGACATGCGAAGAACAGCTTGGGAACGCAGCCTGCTGTGATGTCATGGTCCGATATCTGCCATAGTATAGGAGAAGTTCAGAAAGCGGAGAGTGCATAGTTACACTATGCACAGTTACACTATGCACAGTTATACTGTTCGCAACTTACCTGCACACATTTTTACTGAGCGCAGTACAACCGCCGGCACGGTTACGCCGATATCAGGAGCTAAGGGATGCGGTCTATTTTTTATAACATAAAAGCCCGAGCTCTTCCGAGTTTACGATACTCGGCGCTGCCTTAAGCGGATCCGAACTTAAAAATGGGAGGATGTCCTCCGTGTCGGACCATACAGGGAGCCCTTCTAGGATACCGGCCACATTGAGCGCGGCGAGTGTCGCCATCCCCTCGCGTGTCCATCGGGTCGCCGACCCTATGTGGGGTACGACAGTCACGTTGTCGAGCGAGGTAAGGCCACAGGCGAGCCGGGGTTCCTCCTCGTAGACGTCGAGCCCGGCACTGAACCTGGGATGGGTCCTGCAGTGCTCCGCGAGAGCCCTCTCGTCGACTACCTGCCCCCTGCTCGTATTGACCAGTATCGCATCCTCCTTCATGATCTTGAGCTCTTTTCTGCCGATCATGCGGCAGGTGTCCCTCCCGAGAGAAGCGTGGAGGCTCACCACGTCCGACATCTTCAGCACCTCCTCGACAGACCCGGCGCGGGTGAAGGTTACGGGCCGTACATCGTTTCGCCGTAGAAACTTTCCGTACTCCGTTATGTAGTTCTCGATCTCACTGTTTTCCCGAACGTCATAGTAATTCAGATTCATGAGAAAGCCGCCTACCATGATCCTTGCATATGCGGACCCAATTCTGCCGCAGCCTACCACCCCGACCGTCTTTCTTCTCAAGAGTATTCCCAGCAGTAGCGTTGGAGACCATCCATCGAACATTCCTTCCCGTACGAACCTGTCCGCCTCCGCGACCCTTCGTGCTGCCGCGAGGGTGAGGGCGACTGCCATTTCAGCGGTGGTATCCGTAAGAACGCCAGGAGTGTTCCCCACAGCTATACCGTGCCGAGTCGCGGCCTGGATATCAACGTTGTCGTATCCGACCGCATAGTTACTGTAAACTCTGCACCCTGCACCACGCAGAAGGGAGAAAAGATGTTCGTTCCAGCCTTCAGTGAGCTGTCCTATCACTCCATCGCAGGCAGACCCTATGGCGGAGCCGATCTCGTCTGTTGACAGTACACGCCCTGCGGTGCAGATCTCGATCCTGCACCGGGCCCCGGTAAGTATATCGAGCCAGCGCTTGCCGGGCAGCGATCGAGTCACGATAACCCTGCGGGTCTCGTGCCGGTTGATGATTTCCCATTTTATGGAGCTCAACGGCCCCCTCCTCATGGTGCGGTGTATCGGGTGAATGGAATTGATTGTGTCGTAGGGTTTTCCCTGCGGATTTTGGCGCCCTGCAGCCCAAAGTTATGAGCTCTTTTTGGTCTCGACCTCTTCGAGCTCCTTCAGCGCTTTCTCGTAGAGGGTTTTCTCATCCTCTCTTCCGACGGTTCCCAGAATATCGATGATCTGCTCGAGGTCCTGACGTTCTCTCGAGATGAGCCCAAGGCCCCTGTTCACCTCGAGCGCCCGCTTGTAGTAGAAAAGGGCGTTTTCTAAATCGCCGATTTTCTTGTAGTACCCGGCGATGTTGTGCAGGTCGCTTGAGATTCCGAGACCGTTTTCGATATACTGGTCCTCCTCGAGCGCAAGGCGGTAGTTCTCTATCGCCGTTTCATCTTTGTTCTGAAGCTCGTACAGAAACCCGAGGTTGTTGTAGGCGGCGGCGAGCCCCGCGTGGTTTTTGAGCTTCTTGTGAGTCGCCACGGAGGACTCTATCGATTCAAGAGCAGCGTTATAGTCCCCGAGCTTTATATGGAGTGATCCGATGTTATTGAGGACCGTGGCATACCCCTTCTCATTCTTCGCTTCCCTATAATGCCCGAGCGCACTTTTATATAGCTCCATCGCCTCGTCGTACTTCTTTCTTCTCGTACTGATCGTTGCAAGGAGAGAGAAGTCGTCTCCCAGGCCGCTGCTGTTTCCGAAGTGCTCGTTGATTTCGAGTGCTTCTTCCAGGACTTTTTCTGCGTTTTCATACAGTCCGAAATTGACATAGCAGCGCGCGATGTTGTAGAGGCTGGATGAGATCCCTTCAAAATTACCGACTTTCTGGTCCTCTGCAAGCGCTTTTCTGAAGAAGAGGACGGCCCCTTCAAAATCTCCCCGATTGTAGTGATCGTGCCCGAGCTTTTCAAAGCCCCTCGCGTTCTCCTTTACCGCGGTAACAGGACGATCTGTTGCACAGGACGATGCGAATGTGAAGATCATCAAAAGCAGGACATACATCGTTCGTTTCATCACCTGTAGCCCCCCTCAGGAGAGTACCCGCCTTCACGCTCCGCATTCTCAACCGGTATCACAGCATCCTCCTTCCTCGGAGAAAACCCTTTTACGAAGAAGTTTTCCTGAAGCGTGCGGATAAGGCCGGTCGCCTCGTCCATCGTCGTATTGGCGCGCTCTATCGCCGCCTTTATCTCGGGGGATGTCTCCGAGATCGTCCTGGAAAGGTCCTGGAAGTCTTCCATAATCACGTTGACCTTTTCCATGATCGACATGATGCTGTCATACAGCTCGTAGTTGTCGTATACCAGCTTGCCGATACTCCCCTCCTTGTCTTCGATGGAGCTGGTGATCTGCTCGAGGTTTCGCATTGTTCGATTGAGACTGCCCTCCTCTGAGGCAAGCATATCGAAGAGCTCCTGTGCTTTGGAGAGCATGCTCTGGAAATTACCTTCCGCGTCGGAGAGGCTCTCTGTGAGGCTTTCGACGTTATTCAGTATCTTCGTGAGCTGGTCGGGCTTTTCTTCCTTTGCCCGCAGCTTGAGGATATCCGCACCCTCGTTCGTGTCTTCCGACCAGATATACGACCCGTTCTCCAGGGGAAGCTGGTCTTTGCCTCCCGGGCTGATCTCCAGCACCTTGCTCCCGATGAGAGGGGAACGCAGCTTTGCAGCACTGTCCTTTCTTATCCGTTCTGCGTACTCTTCGTAAACCGAGAACCTTACATCGATCCAGTTCTCTTCGTTGAGGTATACGGTCTTCACTTCCCCGATCTGAATGCCCTTCATCGAGACTACCAGGCCGGGTTTCAGTCCTTCACCACGCCAGAACTCGGTGCTGAACTCGTACTGCTGCTCGAACCATCTGCGCTCCCTCCCTATGAATATCACCAGAGCGACGACGATGAGTATTACAAGGGTGAGAAAGACACCGACAACCTTATCGAGGTGTTTGAACCTGTATGCCATTTCAAGATCCTGTTTTATGAGCCTCTGTAACAGATCGTCGATCTTGTCAGAAGGGGCTGCCTGTTAGTATCTCGAGAACCTCTTCTGCGATCATCGCCTGCTCATCAACAATTATCGACAGAATACCCTGCAGAATCGGATCGTTGGATTTCAGTATATCATCTCTCGTGCCGTACGCAAACAGTTTGTTATTATGTATGAGGGCTATATAGTCGGCCGAGCTCTTGATAAAGTCGAGGTTGTGACTCACCATAATCACCGTGACACCGGTATCGTCCCTCAAGGGGAGGATCTTATCGACCATCTTGTTCAGGGTGATTGCGTCTATTCCGGATACCGGTTCGTCGACGAATATGAGCTTGGGCTCAATTATTAGCCCGCGTGCGAAGCTCGCGAGCTTGCGCTGTCCGATCGAAAGCTGGGCGGGCATGAGTCCTCTCTCGTTTTTGAGGCCGAAATCTTTGAGAATCGCGAGAACTCTGCGTTCGATGTCGTTGTCCTGGAGCCTGTAGTGGTAACGCAGAGGCAGAGCCAGGTTGTTGTACAGGGTGAGGTTGCTGATGAGCGCACCGTCCTGAAACACGAACGCGAAATTTTTTCGCATCTCGTACAGGGTGTTCCTCGATACGTTGAATATATCCACACCATTGATTAGGACGCTTCCCGTATCAGGCGGCATAAGCCCCGCCGCGATCTTCAGAAGGGTGCTCTTCCCGCAGCCTGAGGGGCCTGTAATGGCAACGAGCTTACCACTGGGAATATGCATCGAGATCGAGTCCAGTACCACGTCATCTCCGAAAGAGATAGATACATCTCGGAGCTCGATAATATGATCTTCCATTTTCACACTCAAAATAGTTTCACACTCAAAAATAGTAGATAAACGTTATTATACCGTCAGCAATGAACAGGGCGGTAATAGATCCCACCACCGCTTTCGATGTCATCTGGGGAACCTCTGTCGAGGAAATCCTCACTGAGAACCCTCTGAATGTACATATCGAAGAGATGAGTATGCCGAAGATGAACCCCTTCAGGAGACTCACAATCACGTCGGCGATCACCATGGAAGAGACTATCTCCCGTAAGAACACCGAAAGACTCGTGACGAGGACCATTTTGGAAACGAGAAAACCGCCTACCAGGGCGAATATGTCGAAGTATATGTTGAGCGCCACAAGCGATGCGGTTACACCGAACACCCTCGGCAGGACGATGTATCGTATAGGGTCGATCCCCATTGCCTCCAGGGCCTCGATTTCGTGCTGGACAACCATGTTTCCGATCTCCGTGGTGATTGCGGTCCCCGATCTTCCTATGACGATGAATCCTGTCAGTATGGGGCCGAGCTCCCTGACGATTACCGTGATGAGTATCTGGCCGACAAAGGTTTCTCCGCCGAACCGCGGCAGCTGGGTGAGCGACTGTACGATGGCGATGGCACCGAGCGCGAGTGCGACGAGAGCGATCACCGGCAGCGCCTGTACACCTGTGAAGAACACCTGTTTGAAAAGCACCATGAAGCCTGATTCAAGGCTCCCGTGCCTCTTGCGGAACAGGGATTTGAGGACGAGGATGTTATAGGCACAGAAGTCAAAAAAGCTTCCGATCCTCGTCAATACCCATCTTCCAAGTGTGTCGAAGTAGCCTGCCATAGACCTATTGTATTCATTTCTTCCTATGGTGTCAATATGTACAGGAAAAAGCAACCGGTTTTGGCGTTGTTTTGGCGTTGTTTTCACTTGACTACTCTATCTTAAAAGAATAGTATAATTATGAAATGGCCCTGTTTCAGGAGAGCGGAATGCGGTTCAAAACCGCAGCGGTCCCGCCACTGTGACCGGGGATGAAAGCAGCACTCAGCCATTTAATCATTATGCAGCGCATTCTATTTGCTGCGTAATGCTATTAGAGAAGGCGCTGCGAGTAAGGTGATCCGGGAGCCAGGAAACCCTCTTGAAGCAACAACCTCGAGGAAAGGGAGTGGTCGTGAGCTTCCGATTATCGTTTGAATTTCTTCCAGCAGCACTCACAATCACCCCCACACAACTCATTACGGTGCAAGGGCGAAAGACAGCATGCTTTGCGCGGTGTGTTTTTTGACATGAAGCCGCGGGAAGCGCCTGTGTACGAGAATGTGAACTAAATTTCAGGGGGTGCTCTTATGCAAAACAAAACAAAACTCAAAAAAATACTGACAACAGTGCCGCTCATCCTGTTTCTTCTTTCGCTGCTCTTTATCTTCAGCGGTTGTCCTTCGGCGCATAAATTTACACTCTACCTCTTCTCTACTTACGCTCCCGGAAACGTGTATACCTTCGATCTCCAAAGCAACACATGCTCGTCAGTTCCGGTTTTTAACTACAACACCGATGCCGGCGACAGCGCATATTTCTATGGGGGCAAAGGGTATATAGCGGCGGCTTCTTTTACCGATCCAAAACTGCTGATGTTCGATCCTGCCGCTTCAACAATCACTTCCTCGGCGTTTGTATTTGAAGCATATGAATGGATGGGTGGACCTTCATCTATCGTCTTTCTTAGCCCGACAAAGGCATATGTGACAGATTCGGGATCCTACGATGGTTCGAATCCAAATAACGATGGAGGAGTTATCATTTTTGATCCGTCTGATACAGGATCAACCTGGACGAAGATTGCTGGTATCGAGGCAAACTGTCAAGGTATGGTATATATAGCGAGTAAAAATAAAGTATACGTGGCAAACTCAGGATCCAGCACCGTATTTGTGATTAATACGACAACTGATTTAGTAGATCATGAAATAACCGTAGCTGAAAATCCTAAGTCTATAGTTGCTCTAGATGATGGATCCAAGATCTACGTTGGATGTTATAATGCTAATGAAATATGGGAGGTTGATACATCTACAGATGTTGCTAAAAGTATAATTTCAGAAACGTCGGAAACATGGGCAATGGCTATAGAAGATACAAAAGTCTACTATTCAGGATGGTTTAGTGGGCCTTGCTATATTGATGTGAGTGAAGAGTCTCCAACCGAGACACCAATAACAACAAAAAAAGGTTCGGGAGCAAACCTGCTGATCTATAACAATAAATTATATATGAGTCAACCAGATTTTGCTGAAGGTCAGAGCACTTTGACAGTTGTCGATTTATCAGATAACAGTGAAATCAATGGGAGTCCATTTAATGTTGGCACTGAAGGTGATGCCATAACAGGATTGGCAGTATATTAATAAGCTATCAGTAGTCAGCTATAAGCTGACTACTGATAGCCGTACACTTACAATATGGAGTGTAAAATATGCTTGACCTCTTCTACAAAGGCGGGCCTCTCATGTACCCGCTTCTCCTCGGTTCTGTTCTCATGATCGCGGTAATAGTCGAGAGGGCGTTCCATTTTATCGGGACTGGTGAGAAACCGAAGGTTTTCGACAGGGTGAAGAGTCTGACAAAAAAAGGGGAGTATGGGCGTGCAAAAAAGGCGGCAGAGGGAGAACGGTCACCCGTTTTTTTACTCTTATGTGAGATGCTTTCAATGGCAGGGAAGCCGAAGGAGGAGATCGAAAACCGCCTCTCTATCCTGGGAGACCGGGTTCTTCGGAAGCTCTCGAAGAATCTCCACCTCCTCGAGCTCACCGGGAAGATCGCTCCGATGATAGGGCTCCTCGGGACCGTGCTCGGGATGGTGGAGGCCTTCCAGAAGGTCTCGTTCATGAAAAACATCGTGAACCCTTCTGTGCTGGCGAGCGGAATATGGGAGGCACTCATTACAACCGTGGCGGGGCTCTTCGTGGGGATTCCGGCATTCATTGCCTATCATCTGTATTCCAACCGCGTGAAGTCGATTGCCTTCTCGATGAAGCACTACAGCGAGGAGATCCTCTCTCTTATGGGGAAGAGCGGTGATTGAGTTTGAGGAGTTCAACGAGTCTGCGGATAAGGGGACCGGTCCGGACCTCACCCCCCTTATCGATATGGTTTTTCTCCTCCTCATCTTTTTCCTTTTGACCTCCTTTTTTGCACGCCCTTCCATACCTGTTGATCTGCCCCAGGCTTCTGAGGCTGAGGTCGCGGAGAGCCAGGATGTTACGATCACGATAGAGAAGGGTGGAGGCATCATGCTGAACGGAGAGCATCTCCGGCAGAGGAAGCTTGAGGAAACCCTGGAATGGATCTACTCCTCCACAGATGCGAAAGAGGCTGTCATACAGTCTGACAGGGAAGTTCCCTTTGGAAGGGTCGTGGAGGTGATGGATATTGCGAAGAGAGCCGGGGCGGAGGGCATTTCGTTCCTGGTCGAGCATCCGAAATGAAGAGAGGATGGTACGGCCGGCTCTGGATCTGGGTCGTTGTATCTTTAGCCGCGCACATTCTTCTTTTGAGGATGGTGCGGCTGCCGGATGAGCATGTTCGTAAAAACAGTGCGCGTTATGAGGTGAAGCTCCTTTACATAGAGCCGAGCGCCAAAAAGCCGGAAACACAGATTCGGCCTGAAGTCAGCAAAAAGAAACCTGAGGAGCTGAAGGTCGAGAAAGCGAGACCCGAGGTCGTAGAGGAAAGGCAGGAAGACAGCGCAGAAGAAAAGCAGGACGAGATCGTGAGTGTAGAAGAGGAGGAGGGAGGGCAAAAAGAGGGACGCACCAGGCTGCAAAAACCGGAAGCAAGCGAGCCCCTGGACCTTACACCTGTGATCGAGGGGTTGAGAAAAAGGATCGAAGAGGAGCTGGTGTATCCCTATATGGCGAGAAAGAAGGGGCTGCAGGGGGTGGTGCGCCTTACGGTCAGGCTCGATGAGGAGGGGAACCTCTTGAACGTGAGTATTGCGGAATCTTCCGGGTACAAGGTTCTCGACAATGCCGCAGCCGCGCTCATCGAGAGGATAGTTCCGTATCCACATGATCTCGGAACGCTTCTGTCCGTGGAGGTCCCCATACGGTACAGCCTTGTGAATTA
>DATKZJ010000083.1:0-7562 GCA_035527995.1 Spirochaetota bacterium
AAGCCCTTGCTTCACATGCAGGCCCCAAAAAGGGCGAGGATAAAGGTGCCGTGAAATCCTTTCATTCCGTCAAATACTATTATTGCAGGTTTTTGTCGTCTACATTAAAGGCGGAATGGCACTTCGGATTTTCGGTCCGTTGAGACACCTCGCCCAGACATCACCAGCAGGATTCGCCGTGATCTAATAGAGAGCGGCAATCGGGTTCTTGATCATACTCTTTAGGTCTGCGAGAAACTCAGCCCCGATCGCGCCGTCGATGACACGATGGTCGCAGGAGAGTGTGAGGTTCATGACCGACCTGAATGAGATTCCTCCTGCATCGGTCTCGAAAGCCTCTTTTCGTATCTCCCCGATCGCCAATATAGCAGATCCGGGGGGGTTTATTATCGCGGTAAAATCACGTATCCCGAAGGAGCCGAGATTGGAGATCGTAAATGTCGCGCCAGAGAACTCCTCAGGTTTCAGCCCGCCTTTCAGCGCTTTTTCCACAAGCTCTTTGAGCTCTTTGTCGATCCGTATAATTCCCTTGTTCCAGCAGTCACGGACCACAGGGGCTATGAGGCCATCCGGCTGTGCCACTGCAAGGCCGATGTCCGCACTCCCGAACTGAAGTATGGTCTCCTCTTTGAAGCTCGCATTCACCATGGGATGCCGCTTCAACGCCTCTGCAGCAAAACGGATCAGAAAAGCGTTGAAAGAGACTTTTCGATCCATACGTTCGTTGAGCATTTTTCTCGAACGGACGAGCCCGTCGACCTCAGCAACGGCCGTGAGGTAGTAGTGAGGAGCGGAGTACATCGATTCCGAAAGCCTCTTTGCTATTACCCTGCGTTTCGCCGATACAGGGATCTCTCTCGTCACTCCGAGCGGGAGTTGAGCTGCCGCTTCAAAGGCAGACGGCTTTGACAGCTTTCCCAGATCTCTCTTGACGATTCGGCCTCCCGGTCCGCTGCCAGAAACTCCCTTCAGCTCGACCCCCTGCTGCTGCGCAAGCTTTCTCACAAGAGGAGACGCTTTCACCCCCTCAGGGAGCCTCTCTTCAGGCTCTCCCGAGACCTTCGCCTCCTCTTTCTTCTTTTCCACAGCAGAGACCGTTTCCTTCACAGCTTCCCCGGCCGGTTGTGCAGGAGGCTCAACCGGGGGCTCTTTCAGCCTCTGCTCTTCCGGCTTTTTCTGAAGCAGGGACGAGATGTCCTCATCTTTTTCTCCGGCAACGGCGATCGGCTGGCCCACTGCCGCTTCCCCTCCCTCTCCTATAATGATCTTGAGGAGAGTACCGTCGCTCTGGGACTCGTACTCCATCGTGGCCTTATCGGTCTCCACCTCACAGAGGACCTCCCCGTTCCTAATGGCCTCGCCCTCCTTCTTGTGCCACTTCACGATGGTCCCCGTCTCCATTGTCGGCGAGAGCGCGAGCATCAGTATCTCTTCGGCCATTTTCGGACTCCTCTCTTATTATTTATAAACCACCCTCTTCACCGCCTCCTGCACCTTCAGTGCGGAGGGCTGTGCCGCGAGCTCGAGTGTGTGGTTGTACGGCATCGGCACGTCCTCCATCGTGACGACCTCCGGGGGGGCATCGAGCCAGTCGAAGCAGTTTTTCGAAACGATCCACCCTATCCAGGACCCCACACTGGCAAAAGGCCATGACTCGTCGACTATCACAAGACGGTTCGTCTTCCGCACCGACCTGTACACCGCCTCCTCGTCGAACGGGCGGAGAGTGCGGAGGTCTATCACATCCGCTTCAATCCCCTCTTTCGCCAAGAGGTCCGCCGCCTCCGAAACGGTCCTCATTACTTTTGAAAATCCCAGGAGGGTGACATCCTTTCCCTCGCGCCTGAGAGAAGCCTGCCCGAAGGGTATGAGGTACTCTTCTTCCGGGACCTCTCCCTTCCATGCGTACATCAGCTCCGACTCGAGGAAGATCACAGGGTTCGGGTCCCGGATCGCGCTCTTCAGAAGCCCCTTGGAATCGTACGGCGTCGAGGGCGCGGCTACCTTCAGCCCCGGAATGTGGGTGTATATCGCCTGAAGCGACTGGGAGTGCTGCGATGCGAGGTATTCAGCAGGTCCGTTCGGCCCCCGAAAGACAACCGGCACAGTGAGCTGCCCGCCGGACATATATCTCATCTTCGCGGCATTGTTGATGACCTGGTCCATTGCCTGGATCGAGAAGTTGAATGTCATCCACTCGACAATAGGCTTCAGTCCGACGAGTGCCGCTCCTATTCCTATGCCTGTAAAACCCTCCTCAGAGATCGGTGTATCGATCACCCTCTCGGGTCCGTACTTTTCCAGGAGTCCCTGGCTCACCTTATAGGCGCCGTTGTACTGAGCGACCTCCTCTCCCATGAGGATCACGTTTTCGTCATGCGCCATCTCCTCGTCCATTGCCGCCCGCAGCGCTTCACGAACCGTTATGACAGGCATCCATTACCTCCTCCACCAATACACACTCACGCGTACACGTCCGTATAGAGCTCTTCGAGTGCAGGCTCCTCGCTCTGTTCCGCGAACTCCACCGCTTCACCGCATAATGCCCTGCATTCGTCGTCGAGCTTCTTGTAATCCTGCTCCGTGATCTTCTTCTCGCTTATAAGCCTATCCTTCAGGATCAGGACAGGGTCCTGCTTCTTGTACTCTTCGAGCTCCTCCTTGGACCGGTACTTCGCAGGATCGCTCATGGAGTGTCCCTTGTATCTGTAGGTCCTTATCTCGAAAAAAAGCGGTACGCTCTTTTTCCTTACCTCCTGCACCGCCTTTGAAATACCTTCGTATACCTCGAGCACGTCCATTCCGTTGAGTCTCTTCCCTTCGATGCCGTAGGACGCACCCATCACCGAAAAATCCGTGATGGAGGAAACCCGCTTGAAATCCGTACCCATCCCGTACTGGTTGTTTTCACATATATAGATTACGGGAAGCTCCCATATCTTCGCCATGTTGAGGCTCTCGTGAAAAGACCCCTGGTGGATCGCGCCGTCACCGAAGAAGCAGAGCACAACGCCATTCTCCTTTTTATAGCGGAGCTTGAGCCCCACTCCTGTCGCAACAGGTATATGCGCCCCGACGATCCCGTTTCCCCCGAGCATATGGCGTCCGGCGTCGAAGAGGTGCATCGACCCCCCCTTCCCCTTTGCGCAGCCCGTTTTTTTTCCAAAGAGCTCGGCCATCACCGTCTTCGGGTCGATACCGCATGTAAGGGCGTGCCCGTGGTCGCGGTACGCGGTAACCACGTAGTCTCTCGAAAGATCGAGGGCTGATATTGCTCCGACAGCGACAGCCTCCTGCCCTATGTAGAGGTGGCAGAAGCCGCCGATCTTCCTGAGCCCGTACATCTGCGCCGCCTTCTCCTCGAAACGCCGGATCAAAAGCATATCCCGCAGCAGCTTTTTCATATCGATGGTCTTTTTTTCCATCGTCTCCTCCTATGCGAAGCTCACCGTCTCCTTGATCCCCTTCATGGGGAGATAGTACTGGGCCCGCTCAATCACTGTTTCGAGGACAAGAAGATCGCGCTCATCCCCGTACATCTTCCAGAAGGCGCGGAGCCTGGGACCCACCACCTCGAGCACTTCGGACCGTATCGACGGATTGTCCACGATGTTTACCCTGCCCTCGACAACGGTTATCCTGTCGAGCGCAGGCGACTGGAATATCCACTGCACCCTCGGGTTCGACCTGACCTGCGTCACCTTCTGGGATGTCCTGTACGCGACTGCGAAGACCGCACCCTCGCGTCCGCGCAAAAGGGCGGGGGTCATCCACCTCGTGTGCGGGCGCTGCTCGGCGTCGACCGTTGCGAATACCGCTGTCTTCGCCTCCTCTATTATCCGCTCTATGGCCCCTAGAATTTCCCGTTTTTCCATATCAAACCCCCTTTGGTTTTCCGGTTTTCCGGCGAGAGAAGCCGACGTCATATACGGCCGCTTCTGGTTGGGTACGTACGGCCCATTTTATAACATCTAGTATACTATTACGTTAACTCTCGGAAGAATTATGTCAAGAATATTGTGTACGGGTGATAAACAGGCAGCACAAAAAGAGAGGGGGAGGTTCCCCTCCCCCTATTGAGTATTCATCCTGTAAAACTACTTTAGCTCCTTTACCGCAGTCGCGCTCGCCGGATCGCACGGATCCGAAGCGCCGGCACTGTTTGTCGCATAGACCCTATAGTGGTACGTTCTGCCTTCCGTGAGACCGCCGTCCTCGTATATGACCTCTCCTGTTCCTTCGACCGCCTTTACCTTGACGATATCCTTAAACTCAATACCGTCTGGTCCCCTCTGAATGATGAAGGACTCCTCAACAGTGGAGTTGTCGGTCCATGTAAGACGAATAACGAGATCTCCGATCGCGGTAGCGGTAAGACCTGTAGGCGCTGTAGGTGCTAACGTCGGGCTCTCGAGCGTTGTGGCGTTCGCTGTGTTCGAGTAGGTCGAATTTCCCTTCTCGTTATACGCCAGGACCCTGAAGTAGTATGTGGTCAGCGGCTTCAGTCCTTCGACGCCGTACTCAACCTGGTCGGCCTTTATCTTGTCCAGTGTATACCATCTATCGTCGCCCGGTCCCCACTCTATGACGAACCCTTCCTCATTGTCAGAGTTGTCGGACCACACGAGCACGATCACCGAATCGGACTTTGCCGTTGCAGTAAGACTGGACGGCGCGTTGGGAACGGTCCCCGGCTCGGGCTGCGTAGTAGCGCTCACCGGGTCGCAGTAGTCGGATTTGCCCTCCGCGTTGAAGGCATTGACTCTGAACCAGAACTGCGTGTTCGCCGGCAGCCCTTCCACAATGTACTCGGATACGTTCGGCGCGACTGTGTCCACGAACTTGTAGTCCGTGCCGTTTTCGCTGAGCTCTATGTTGAACCCGTCCTCATTGTCGGACATGTCCCTCCACGCGAGGGCGATGGCGCTGTCGCTTCTGACAAACGCCTCGAGGCCTTCCGGTGCGCTCGGAGCCGTTTCAGACGTCGGAAGAGTCGTCGCCTTGGCGATGTTGGAATAATCCGACTTTCCTTCTCTGTTGAATGCATTTACCCTGAAGTAGTAGGTTGTCTCCGGTTTCAGTCCTTCGGCTGCGTACTCCTTCACATTCGGACCGACAGTATCGAAATGCTCGTAGGTCAAATCGTCGAGGCTGATCTCTATGTTGAAACCGTCCTCGTTGTCCGAGTTGTCCGACCACTCTATCGCGATCATAGAGTCCGATTTCGCCGCAGCAAAGAGTTTCGTCGGGTCTGCAGGCACATCTCCATCTCCCGGCGCTGCATTCGTCGTGGCGGTCTCAGGACCCGCGTAGTTTTCTGATGACCCCACGGCGTTGACCGCATTGACCCTGAACCAATACTGCATGCTGGGCCTGAGGCCGCCCACACTGTAATAGGTGGTATTGGGCTTGACCTTCTCGATCCACCTGTAGTCCTCGGGTGCAGGAGAGAGGCCGACAGCCATTTCGATGTTGAATGCATCCTCGTTGTCAGAGTTGTCGGACCATTGTATATCGATCACCGTGTCGCTCACGGTCCTTGTCAGAAGGTTTGTCGGATCCGCAGGAACACCGCTCGCCTCCGGTAGGGTCGTCGCCTTGGCGATGTTGGAATAATCCGACTTTCCTTCTCTGTTGAATGCATTCACCCTGAAGTAGAGGGTGAGGTTCGGCTTCAGCCCTCCGAGATAGTAGCGGTTCTCATTGGGTCCGACCTTATCGAGGAATTCAAACCTCAACCCGTCCCCGCTTACCTCTATGTTGAACCCGTCCTCGTTGTCAGAGTTGTCAGTCCACGCCATGGTGATTGCCGTGTCGCTCGCGGCCTTTGCAACGAGGTTCGAGGGTGCCGCCGGTGCAGAACCGGGTTCCGAGCCCGTAGTCGCGTAGGCAGGATTAGAGAATGCCGAAGTACCGTATCTGTTGTACGCATTCACCTTGAAGTAGAACGTATATTTCGGCTGAAGCCCGCCGACAACGTATTCCTTGGTATCGGGTCTGACCTTTGTAAGCCAGACGTAATTCACGCCGTTGTCCTTGCTGATATAGATATTGAAGCCGTCCTCGTTGTTTGAGTTGTCGTACCACCCGATCGCGATCTGTGTATCGGAGACGGTCTTCGCAACGAGGTTCGTCGGCGCCGCAGGGACATCTGTCGCCGCAGGCAGTGTT
This sequence comes from Spirochaetota bacterium, assembly GCA_035527995.1. GTDB lineage: Bacteria > Spirochaetota > B62-G9 > B62-G9 > DRHN01 > JAFGTF01. The sequence goes on from DATKZJ010000083.1 coordinate 6,172, forward strand.
GTTGCGCTCGCTGCATTCGAAAGGGCTGACTCTCCGAAGAAGTTGAACGCGCTCACCTTGAAGTAGAACGTATAATTCGCCGGAAGTCCTCCCACGAGATAGACTGTCTCATTCGGCTTCACCTTGGCCATCCAGAAGAACTCATCTCCGTCCTTGCTGATGAAGACGTTGAAGCCGTCCTCATCGGTCGAGTTGTCAGTCCACCCTATCTTGATCTGCGTGTCTGAAACGGCCTTTGCCTGAAGGTTCGTCGGTGCCGCAGGCACAGTGCCCGGTGTCGGCTTCGTTGTGGCGTTTGCAGTGTTCGTATACCCGGACATGAAAGGATCGTACGAGTTAGTCGCATATACCCTGTAGTAGTATTTCGTCTCAGGTTTCAGGCTCGTGCTCTGGAATGTGGTGACGTTGGGCTTCACCTCTCCGATCGTCGAAAAGGTCGTTCCGTTGGAGCTTATCTGTACGACGAACGATTCCTCGTTATCCGAGTTGTCCGCCCAGGAGAGGTCTATCCTCATGTTCGAGATGGCTGCGGCCTGGAGGTTCGTGGGATCTTCCGGAACGGAGCCCGGTGCGGCCTCAGTCGTCGCGCTCGCAGGGTCCATCAAGTCTATGTTGGTCTCTCCGACAGAGTTCGTGGCCGAGACCTTGTAGTAATAGAGCGTGCTCATGGTCAGCCCGGTATCCGTATATTCGGTGATGTTCGGGTTCGTGGTGTCTATGAGATCGTAGGTGCTATCGTCCGTGCTTCGATAGACCCTGAACCCGTCCTCGTCCGAGGAGTTGTCATCCCAGGAGAGCTCTATGCGAGTGTCCGATATCGCCTGAGCCTGGAGGTTCGTCGGCGCCTCGGGAGCCACAGACGCTGCAACATCGGTCTTTGCAAATGCAATATTGGAGTATTCGGAGTTCCCTGTACCGTCATATGCATGCATCTTGTAGATATACAGCATGTCTGAGTTCAAAGGCTTATGATAGTATTCCGTCGTGTTCTTTTCGACTGAAATAACTGTCGCGTTGAGATCCTCATCGGTGACCTCTATCTTGAAGCCGTCCTCTCCTGTTACCTTGTCCTCCCAGGACAGATAAATTTGAGAGTCGGACACAGCCATGGCCTGAAGGTTCGCAGGCTTATTGTACCCGAAGACCTCCCATATGCTCCCGATGTCGATATCCGATAGGATATCGCTGAGGTTGCAGGAAATGAAAAATAGTCCTATGCTTATAAAAAATATGAGAGATATGACCGATATAAATACTTTCTTGCGCATTATTCCGCTCCTTCTATATATGAGATACAGTTATGGCAAGGTAGTAACTTATCTGTATATATTAAAAAATAATATCACGCCTTGGGAATATTTCAACTCAAAACGCTGATTATTTTATGTTAA
>DATKZJ010000084.1:0-3910 GCA_035527995.1 Spirochaetota bacterium
GGGCCGGGGCATACTCCGGAGTCCGAAGGACTGGAGCAGGGTTTCCAAATATGCGATGGCGATCGGCCAGGAGATCAGCGCAACTCCCCTTCAGATCATGCAGGCCGCGTGCGCCGTGGCCAATGGAGGAGAGCTCATACAACCGAGGATCGTGAAACGAATTGAGAGACAGGACGGTTCCGTACTGAAAGAATATCGCCCGCTCGTGATAAGAAGGGTGATGAGCGAGGCTACATCCAAAAACCTGCTCGATATGCTCACCGGTGTGATCTCCAGCAGGGGGACGGGGTACAAGGCCCAGGTGGAAGGGTATTCGATCGCAGGCAAGACAGGGACCGCCCAGATCGCAGATACAAACAAGGGAGGGTATCTCGAAGACCAGTTCTACGCGTCCTTCCTCGGCTTCGTCCCCGTACCGAACCCCAAGATCGTGGTACTCGTGACGATAGACAGGCCTGTCGGCGAGGTCTACGGCGGGCAGATTGCAGCGCCCGTGTTCAGGGCAATCGTGGAGCGTATTGCGCACCATCTCAATATTCTTCCGTCGTTCAGTGAAATCTATCTACTGAGAGACAACTGATCCATGGAACAGAATTCCCTGTATGAGAAGAACTATGATGCACTGAGCCTCTGCAGGCCGGACCTCCTCATGGAGCTCGCCCGAACCCAAAAAGAGGACACCATCGTCCTGAAGTTCAAGGCGAAATCCGGATTACCAGCCATGAAGGTGGAGAGGGAGGCAGGAGCAATCCCTCTCCATTCGAGAACAGACCCGACAACAGAGGCAAAGCGGTGGACGGCGGGAAACACCGATGGAGAAGAGCAGGTTGTATTTCTCTTCGGATTCGGGCTGGGTTATCACATAGAGGAGCTCTTAGCATCGAACGAGGAGGCCCTTATCGTGGTTTTCGAGCCTTCTCGTACAATTTTCAGCGCCGCACTGAGAGAGCGCGACCTCACCTCTGTTATCAAATCTGACAGGGTACGGATCATCCTCGGTGAAGAGTCCGTGCCTTTCGATATGCTGGTGAGTGATCCGTCGATCACCCGCATGAAATTTCTCCCTCTCCGCTCCTACCAGACCCTTTTTCCTGATGCTTCCATAAAACGAAAAAAAGAGTATGTCTCATGGCTCAACCGGCGCCAGATCAATACCGCGACGATCCGCCGGTTCGACCGTCTCTGGACGTCCAATGCTTTCAAGAACTCCAGGCACTTCTTCTCACTCAAGGGAATAGAGGTGCTGAAAGAAAGGTTTCAAGGAATCCCGGCGATCGTGTTGTGTGCCGGGCCGTCACTCGAACAGGACTTCAATCATCTTCGAAAGCTGTCCGGGACAGCAGTGATCTTTGCAGTAGACACTGCGCTGAGGCCGGTCCTGCAGAGAGGAATTGTTCCCGATTTCGTTGTCTCCGTGGACCCGCAGTGGGTCAACAGCTTTATCCTCCTCTCTGACCCGCAGCTCGACAGGGAGAAGAGCGAGCTTCCTGTGCTCGTTTCCGACCCGGCGGTCTACCCGGCAACACTGAGGGAGTACAGGGGCTTAAAGATCATCACCTCCTCTGTATTCGCGCCCGGCAGGGTCATCGAGCGTTTCTCCGGACCCAAGGGGACGATAGCGGCCGGCGGCTCTGTCGCTGTCGCCGCATATGACCTCGCCCGGGTATCGGGCGCGGACCCCATCCTTCTGCTGGGACTCGACCTCTCCTACTCGACTACCCGCACACACCTTTCAGGATCATTCCACGAGCTCTTCCTACGCTCTCGAGCGCACAGGCTCGACACAGCGCATACGCAGATGATGAGGTATATAGCCGGAGGGGACCCTTTCGTGGAGGGTGACAAAAACGGAGACCCGGTATTGACGGACAGGAGGATGATGCTCTACCGATCGTGGTTCGAGAACGAGGTCATGAAATCGAAGGCGCGCACCATTAATGCGTCATCAGGGGGATTGAACATAGAAGGCATCGAGAACATACCGATAGGAGAGCTCCGGAACGAACTTGTGAAAGGGGGTAGCTTGAAGCCGGAGGCGGTGTCGAAACTGAGAGAGGAGCTTCTCGCTGCCCTTCCTGATTTCGAGCGGGCGTTCCTTTTCCTCGATTTCCTCGAGAATCTGATAAAAAAGCTCGAAGCTGTCCACAGGCTCGCAAAGCAGGGTTTATCGCTTGTGAAGTCCGCCGGATCGAAGCCGGAGAACAGGGGGAGCCTGGCACGTATATCGGGCAAGCTCGACGAAATAGACAGGGATATCCTTTCCGACAGAGATGCCAACAATATTCTCAGCATGGTGATGCAGACCTCGATTGCCGATATACTGGGGAAGGTCAAAAAGACCAAAACTTCCGCAGAATCAGAAGGTGCGGGAGGAACCGAAGGGTACGAAGGCGCACTTGAGAACTCCAGGGTTCTCTACCGCTCGATCGAGGAGGCAGCGCAGTTACTCTCGAGGCTTCTGGAAGAATCATCGAAAAGGATTCAAGAATTGGTTATAGAAAAACGACCACATGCCGATAAATAAGAAAAGGGTTGTAGATATTCCCTCCATATCTGCATACCAAAAGCTGGGTTTTTTCGAAAACCTAGCTTTTTTTTATCTCTTCACGCGTGCGGTGCCGCCTTTCATGACCCGCTCCACCTCTGCCAGCGACGCCATCGTCGTATCACCGGGAGTAGTCATTGCAAGAGCGCCGTGCGCGGCCCCGTAGCTTACCGCTGCCTCTGGTCCCTTGCCCTCCAGCAGTGCGTATATCAGTCCTGATGCGAAGCTGTCGCCTCCTCCGACACGGTCGTATATCTCGAGATCTTCCCGCAGCATGGCTTCGTAGAACTCGCCGCCGGCATACATCACCGCACCCCAATCGTTGATCGAAGCGGTCTTTGCATTCCTCAGCGTTGTAGCAACGACCTTGAAGTTCGGAAATACTCCGACTGCTTTCTCTATCATGCGCTTGAAATTACGGGTGTCGAGCTTCGAGATGTTCTTGTCGAGACCCTCGACCTCGAACCCGAGCGCTGCGGTAAAATCCTCCTCGTTCCCGAGCATTACATCCACCATGGGTGCGATCTTTCTATTCACCTCTTTTGCCCTCTCGGGTCCTCCTATGTCCTGCCAGAGGGATGCACGGTAGTTCAGATCGTATGATATCACGGTACCGTGCTTTTTTTCGCACTCCATCGCCTCCATGATGACCTGAGGGGTGGTCTGCGAGAGAGCTGCGCAGATCCCACCGCAGTGGAACCATCTGGCGCCCTCCCTCCCGAAAATACACTCCCAGTCTATATCCCCCGGTTTGAGCTGAGATACGGCTGTATGTCCTCTATCCGAACACCCAAGCGCTGCCCGCACACCGAACCCCTTCTCCGTAAAGTTCAGGCCGTTTCGCGCCTTCCTGCCGACCCCGTCAAAAGGCACCCTTTTCACATGCGATATATCGACACCTCCCTGAAGCAGCAGGTCCTCGAGCAGGCGGCCGACAGGGTTATCTACGATTGCAGTCACCGTCGCCGTATCCATCCCGAAGCAGCGCATGAGACCCCGGGTGACGTTGTACTCGCCCCCGCCCTCCCATACCTTGAAAGAGCGTGTCGTGGAAATCCTTCCGTCCCCGGGATCGAGCCTGAGCATGATCTCGCCGAAACTGACCGCATCCCACCTGCACTCGGATTTTGGTCTGATGTCGAGAATGTCCATGTAAAAAATCCTCCGTAAGCATATGTTGTTTATGCGGTGTACCGCTACTCCACTCTCGTGGGTTGAGAGAATCCCGTCAGTTACCGATTTCGAGCCAGTTTGTGTGAAAAACCCCCTCCCTGTCCACCCTCTCGTAGGTGTGCGCGCCGAAATAGTCTCGCATCGCCTGGAGCAGGTTCGCCGGGAGGATTTCGCTGCGATAGGAATCATAGT
>DATKZJ010000085.1:0-9458 GCA_035527995.1 Spirochaetota bacterium
CACCACCTGCGAGAGAAAGGTTTTTTCTCCTACCTTCGTCGCCCGTACCACAAGCCTCCCGTCAAGATTAACAGTACCTCCGATGAGCTCGTCCTCAACGCCCTTGATTACCGGCATAGATTCACCGGTAGCCATCGATTCGTCGACCGATCCGTCTCCCTCTACGACAACACCGTCTGTCGGGATTTTTTCCCCGGGGCGAACGATCATCACATCCCCTTCCTGTAGGGCCCACGCGGGAATCTGCTTCTCCTCTCCACCGGTGAGCACCTGAGCCGTTTTTGCGCCGAGCTCTAAAAGCCTCTTGGTCGCCTGTGACGCTCTCCCTTTTGCAGAAGCTTCAACGGACCTGCCGGTGAGATGAAACGCCATTATCATCGCGGAAATACCCGCGAAGTTTGCCACACCGGTGAAGATCGAGAAGATCCCGGTGGCGAGCGCCACGAGAGTACCAAGTGCGATGAGCACGTCCATGTTTGCATTCCACCGGGAGATCGACCTGAAGGCCGCCTTCATTGTGGGAAATCCCGCAAAAAAAAGGACCGGCAAAGTCAGAACGACAGTCACGAGGTCTACCACCATCCTGTTCGGCCACGCTATTCCGAAGAACATGTGCATGAACATCAGTACGGTTATCGGTGCCGTGAATATCCATGCGAGCGCCATCCTTCGGCGGGCTTGTTTCGATGAGTCTAGCTCGCCGTCGCCTCCGGCCCTGGTCCCCTCGATCAGTTCGTAACCGGCATCCTCGACCGCTTTCGCTATCCTGGAGGGAGAAACGTCTCCGTCATGATAGTCGACGGTCGCCTTTCCGTTCGCGAGGTTCACATAGGCACTCTCGACGCCTTCAAGAGAGCTCAACTCTTTCTCGACCTTCAGGGCGCAGGAGGCGCAGTGCATCCCCCCGATACCCATCGTTACCCGGCGAAGGTCCGGGCGTACTCCGTACCCGAGCCGCTCCACGGTTTTTTTCATTTCGTCCACGCCTGTAATTCCGGGATCGTAGTCGACGTACGCCTTTTCACCCGCAAAGTTCACGACCGCTTCGCTGATCCCCTTCGAAGTTTTCAGCGCCTGCTCTATCTTCACGGCGCAGGAGGCACAGTGCATACCCTGTAGGGGAAGAACAGCCCTCTTCACTCCCTGATCCGGTTTCTGCTCCGTCATTTACCCTACCCCCCTAAGGTATTTCTATCTTTTAATGTACTCTTTTTTACGAAACCTGACAATGTAAAAGAAAACAATCGTAAAGTACTTGGAAGTCAGCATGAGTATGATATAATTAGTTAAATTGCTAAATAATTTATTTATAAAAGAAAGTGTTTACTTTACAACTCATTAATTAGAAACTAATTATGGAGCTGGTAGTGATTAATGTATCTCTAAATATTACATTATTCACCAGCGACTAATTATCTCCTGGCGGATAGAACTATTTATTCACCTCAAGCAATACCACAGGTGGGGATTCGTAAGATGGAAAAAGAACCGTATAAAAGACTCGAAGAGAATGTAAATCGCGAAGTAGAAAACGCACCCCTCGTCAAGAATACAAAGCTCGTGGTAAAGCAGCTCATCATGTCGCTTGCCATCCTTGCGAACGAGGAAAAGACCGATTTCGACAAGACGGCTTCAACGATAATCGGGATAGGAAAGACCCTTCACGAGAGCTGCATGGTGCACCTCAGAGAGGCTCTCACCTCTCTCACCCGTCTCATAAAAACCGAGTACCTCGGCGAATCCTGGATCGACGGAGCGGACCTCTTCAAATAGGGCATAACCCTGCTTCGCAAAAAACAGTTTCTGGAGATGCTCCGGAGTCACGTGACAGTACGGTATCTATTGCCCATTGAAACGTTTAATGCGGTTTTCTCAAAGATTGCTGCAATCAGATTGCTGCAATCAGATTGCACAGCAATGGGTTTAAATGATGACTTGGCAGAATTGTATAGTCTTAATTAAAAAATAATGTTTACGGTGAAAAAAGCACTAAAATACCCATTCCTTCGTAAAGGAATGGGTATTGACCTTCCTATTACGATTGCTCATAAGGACTGGGGATTAAAGCTCCGTTACTTACAGTTTGCTGATGGTCATGAGAAACGGGGATTGAACCCCCCAATTTCTGTGTGAGAAATGGGGGTTAGGCGGTCTAAGACTACTGCAGTGGTCAAGAATGCTACTATAATCTCCGTCCTGCATTTTTCTGCAGACCGAAGCGATGATGATACACGATTCGCTTCCGGAATGATGGATCTAATTTATTTCCAAGTACATTTCTCGCAGAGTGATTTCACTCTAAAGAGTGATTTCACTCTGAAGAGTGGGACGTGTACCATGACGTGTGAGAAATGGAGGATAGTTTTCACCGGTCTAAAGCCCTGTCTTTCCAGAAACAGCCTTTGTGCGGTGTACTACTTCCGTACGAGGATGAACTCGACCCTTCGGTTTCTGGCCCTTCCCTCCTTGATCTCGTTGGTATCGACAGGGTACTGAGAACCGTACCCCTCAAAGGAGAGGCGCTCAGGGTCTATCCCGTTATCGACAAGGTACTTCCCCACAGACTCAGCCCTCTTCTTCGACAGGGTGAGATTGTAGGTCGAGTCACCCGTGATATCGGTGTGCCCCTCGACAATGACAGAGTACTTTTCGTACTTGTCCAGCACGAATATGATCTTGTCGAGAATCGAAAATGTCTTGTCTCCCTGGAGGTTTGCCGTATTGAACCCGAACTCGATGTTAGATACCTGTATCTTGAGGCCCCGCTCGGTGGGGATCACGAGTATGTCGATGGAGAAGGGTACCTTTTCGCTCACCGCCCGGTTGTTCACGATGTCACGCGCCTCGATCACGAGGTAGTAGTCCTCCCCGCTGTCCACGAGGACCCCTTTGTCGGAAATTCCGTCCCACTGGATCTGCTCTTTCGGCATGTTCATGCCGGCAAAGGTCTTGAAAAGCTTCCCCGACGCCGTGTATATTTTCCCGTTCCAGCTCGTTATGGAGGTGAGGTCTGCTAACTCCGGCTTTATGACGAGCACGTCTTTCTCTCCGTCACCGTCCGGCGAGAAGAGAGGGGGGGATACCTCGACAGCTACCGAGGGCGGGTCGTTGTCAAGTATGAGCTCCTTCTTGAAGGAGTAGGTGTTGACCCCGCTCCTGTATATAACCTTTAAAAAGTAGAAGTACCTCCCGGAAGGGAGCTCCTTGGGGAGTTTTTCGTAGGATTTTCCCTTCTGCGGAGCACCGTCCCACTGTATCGTCGCCGGGATGAAACGCCGTCCCCTGAATCTCCTCGCGGTATCGCCCTTCTCTGTTTGAACGATGAGGTCCCACGTATCGATCCTGGAGCGGTCTGAAAGGATCGGGCTGAAGGTCACGGTATCGAAGACTCCGTCCCCGTTTGGGGAAAAGATCGGGTTATCCACGTCCACCGAGGCCTGCCTCTGCCTCACATCGAGGGTGATCTCCTTCGCCGTCTCCACGGTGGTGTTCCCGGCTTTGTCCCTACCTGTAATCGATATGTTGTACACGCCCTCAGGCAGAATCGCACCGTTCTCACCCTTTCCGTCCCAGACCCAGGAAGAAGGAACGTTCTCGCCCCACTCCATCGTCTTCACCACGATTCCCTCAGAAGTCGTGATCCTGCAGGACCACTGAGCGGTTTCCTCCGCCATGATATCCACAGTAATCGTCTCCTTCACTTCGTCGCCGTTCGGCGAGAAGGTGATGTCTGAGGCTTTTATCTCGAGGAAAGGAGGAACCGTGTCGACGATGATCCTCCCCTTCACCCTGAGGTGATAGCGGCCGTCCTTTCTCATGGTGTAGAGCTCGTAAACATAATTACCGTCAGCGACTGTATTCCCGTCCTCACCGACCATGTTCCACTCTATCTTTTCTGGGAGCATCATGGAAGTCTCTTGTTCTCGCGGCCTGCTCTTTATGGTCTTGACAACGCGGACGGTATGGTCATATATCACCATTTTCCATGCGTACAGCTTTTCATCATTTATTCCAGCAGTCTCCAGCAGGAACTCATCGTTCGTGCCGTCGAAGTTAGGCGACAGAAAAACAGCAGGGCCTGTCTCGTAGTGCAGGGAGAGGTTTTCGAGCTCTTCGAGCCTTCTTTGGTCATCAGCATCGAGAGGTATCGGTTTGAGCACCGATTCCTGCTTGAGCAGTGAAATCTCCTCAGGTGTTATCTCCTTGCGCGCCGCGATCTGTTCTATCTTCTCTCTCAGCGACTGCACCTTCTGTTTCGAGACTTCGAGCTTGTATCCCTCACGCACATTTACACCGCGCTCGATCCTGCTGAGGGCTCCCCTCATTCCGCTCGGCATCTCCTGCCTCGACACCTCACTCGCGTTCATCTTAACTCTTACAGTGCCGCTTTTAACGAGAACATCAGTTCCTCTTCGCTCCTCGTGGACGAGAAACTCGGTCCCTCTCACCCCGAGGGTCATGCTCTCGGTCTCCACGCTGTCCGTGCTTCTGTACGCGATCTTCTGCACCTTCGCGAAGAGGTCCCCCTTCACGAGACGCAGTAAGGAACGATGCTCACCCTCGTCGGATGGCAGGAGTGCAATAAGAACCTCGGACCGATCCTTCATCCTGAAGAGGGTTCCGGAACTGATAACAATCTCGCAGTAGCTCTGGGGGCCTGTCCGTATCCAGGTTCCTTCCTCGAGTACATCGCCGACCTCCGCCTGAACCCAAGCGCTGTTATCCTTCTTTAAGGAAACCTCACCCACGATGAAGACGACCCTTGCGGTCTTCCCCTCAGGGAGGGAGATCTCAGAAATCTCCTCTTTCACGCAGGAGGATGCAATAAGGAGGATTGGAAGAAGTATGATCAGAAGCAGTATATATCTTCTATAGGACATGAAATTCCTTTTTATAGTTCGATAAATAACGGTACTGGCTGATAAAGAGTTTATCGCTTTTTTCTAATAAGGGCAAAGGATAGTTTTCCTGTAGCACATACGAGGAAATAGGCGTCATACCATTTTGGAGGTGAGCGGGCTCGAACCGCCGACCTCTTGCATGCGAAGCAAGCGCTCTCCCAGCTGAGCTACACCCCCATCCTTTTACAATATAATAGAAAGAGGATCAGAATCAAATAATTTTAACGTCAACAAACTTGATAAAATGTTTATTGACAACCAATTATTTTTCTTTATTATAAACACTAAGCAACAGAAAGGATCTGACTATGATTAAAGGTAAGGACGGCTCAAACATACCCAAGGTTGTTATTGAGAGAATTCCAAGGTACTACCGCTATTTCGACTGGCTTGACGGGCAGGCGGAAAAGATATCTTCCAAAAAGCTCGGAGAGCTCATGGACACATCGGCGAGCCAAGTGCGTCTCGACTTGAGCTACTTCGGCGACTTCGGTCAGCAGGGGTACGGATACAACGTAAAAAAGCTGAAACGCGAACTTGGAAATATCCTGGATATCAACACGAAAAAACAGGTCATCATCATCGGCGCGGGCAACATAGGGAGAGCGCTTACAAGGTTCAATGCAATCAAGGAGGCCGGCTTCGACCTAATGGCCCTTTTTGACGTTAAGCCTATCCTCATAGGTGAGCGAATCAGCGATGTAGAGATCCACCATATCGAGGAGCTCCCCTCATACCTCGACACTCACGAGATCTCGATCGCCGTACTTGCAGTACCAAAACAGGTCGCAAACGACGTTGCAAGGGTACTCCTGGAGCACGGAGTCAAAGGTATACTGAACTTCTCCAGGACTGATCTTGAAGTCCCGAAGGAGTTTCCCATAGAGAACATTCACATTATCGACAAGATACTCGCCCTGGCATTTATCATCAAATCAAATGTGTAAGTTCGTCATCCAACAGGGTCAATCCTTTTGACTTTTATTTTCTCCATCTATACATTAACCCTATCAGGGCATACAAGTGGTTCATTTCAAGGTGCAATCCTTTTGAACCCGCCCTGAGGGTCCGGTAGTGACGTGAGTTGTCAGTGACACACGCCCCTGCATGGAAGATAGACTTATGGAGAAAAAAAACGGCAGCAGATCTCACCATTTCGAGTTTCCGGGCGAAACTGGCAGGCTTTCCATCGAGCTCAACAACGGCTGCTTCTCAAACATAGAAGACGACGATCTGTATGCGGCAGGCAAGGTCCTCTCGAATTTTCTTTACGGCTTCCTCATCGAGAACAGGGAGACACGTGAAAGCTACCTCAACACGTTCCACTCGATGCTGCGGGATATTACCATCTTCATAGAAGACAAGGATATTGCCTCTCTTTTGAGATTCTCCAGCCGAACCTTCAAAGACGGTGATTATGAAAACTCCCTCTTTCTCTCGAAGCTCATACTCGCGCGGATCAACACTGTCATCGATGAAAAAATCGCCAGCAACCGACTCACCATAGACAAGGAGATCATCCAGCTCCAGATCTCGACCCTGAACTTCATCGGGTACCTCTACTCGAAACTCGGCAGGAACATCGACCACGGCCTCAAGCTCACTAATCTCGCGAACACCCTCTTAAACGAATTCAACCAGGAAAAAAAGGACACGGTCGCGCTGAAGGCGGCGATTTACGACACTCTCGGCGCACTGTACATAGTAAAGAAGGAGTGGGACAAGGCGATAGGCGACCTCCGCTCAGCCCACGAATATGATAAAAAGCTCATGTCACTCGGCCAGATCGACGAAATCGGTTTTCGTCTCACGTACAGCAATCTCGGGTATGCGATCGTTCACCACTGCGACACCATGCTTGAAAACGGTAGAAAGAAACTCAACTTTCACGAAATCGAAAAAGAGCTCGAAAGAGCGAGGCGGTTTCTCATGAAGGTGAAGGTAGACCGGTCTCCCGCCGTACCGGAGCCTCTCCTGAAGGACCTGGAGCTCGCAGCAGCGCTGAAACGCATGAAGGAGGGCGTCTCCCTTCTGAGCGAGGTAAAGAGAAAACTGCAGAAACGGTTGATATGAAACGTCTCAGCGTTCACGGAGAAGGTAGCTTCTGGCCGGCGACGTCGTGTAGAACGAGCCGGTTATGAGGATGATATCATGCTCGGTCGAGGACCGGACAACGGTCTCGATTGCCTCGTAGATATCGGTGATGAGACTGCAGCGGGGAAAGTGATCCTTCGCGATTTTATACACGAGACCGGTGTCACGCTCCTTATGGGTGACAGGGTCGCAAACCACTATTTCGTCGGAGACAGGGACTATGCTCTCCATGATCCCCTCGATATCCTTTCCCTTGACGATGCCGACTATGGTGAAGAGCCTCTCATAGGTGTAGATCTGTTTCACCGCCTTCGCCACGACAGAGGCGGAATCACGGTTGTGCGCGGAATCGAGGAGGAACCTCCGCTCTCGTACGATGAGCTCGAGCCTCGTGGGGTAGCTGATCCCGCGGAGAGCCCCCTTGACGACATCGCTTGACGGCAGCATATCGATGGTCTTTAACGTGAGCAGGGCAGTCACCGTATTCTGCACCTGATGTTCGCCTGAGAGCGAAAGAAACAGGTCTTCCAGAGGGGTGCCGTCTACAGTCGCATCGAACCTCGTTCCTTCCGGACTCATCGAGACGACATCGTAGGAACAGAGCTCTTCAACGGAGAACAGCCCGCTCTCCGTCTCCTTGGCCCGCCTCCTGAAAACTTCATCTACAGGGTAACGCTGGTACCCGAGCACTACCGGACATAGGTTCTTGATGATTCCTGCCTTCTCACGGGCAATGTCTTCGACACTCGATCCGAGCTTGTCCGTATGATCGAGGCTTATCGGGGAAATCACCGAGATCGCCGGAAATGAAAAGTTCGTTGAATCGAACCTTCCTCCCATACCTGTCTCGAGAACGATCCACTCAACATCCCGGCGCTTGAAGTGGTACATCGCCATGGCTGTAAGGATCTCGAATGTCGTGGGGAGCGTCGACAGGGACCAGTCATCGATGACGGGGCGCATCTCGTTCAGGATGTTTATGATATCGGTGTCTGAAATTTCTTCCCCGTCCACACTGATGCGCTCGTTGACCCGCTCGATGTGTGGAGATGTAAAAAGACCGGTCCTTTTGTTCTGCACCCTGAGGAGCTCTGAGAGAATCCTGCAGATAGAACCCTTGCCCTTTGTTCCAGCAACGTGGATTATCCTCTTTCCCTCGTGAGGGGCCCCGATTCGGTCGAGCAGGATGAGGGTTCTCTCTATATTGTAGTAACTGGATTCGTAGGAGTAGGATGAGTCGGTTTCATAGTTTATGAAGCCATAGAGATAGTCGAGAGCCTCATCTATTGTTGTCATCGGTTTCACAAAAAGCAATTTAAATAGTAGGACGCCCGCATGTCAAGAGGTTTGTCGATTTAGGTTGATTTGTCCTTTTGCATGATATACTTTTTAGAAAATGACCAAGGAAGGGGTGATCTGAATGCTCACTGACTACAGAGAGGTGGTAGAGGAGCTGAAGAAGACTATATATGAAGGGTGGGGTCGCCTTTGAGGCGGACAAACTGATAGAAGAAAGAGGCAGGCTCGAAAAGGAGCTGACCGAACCCAACATATGGGACGATAGAGAGAGGGCAAACGGGATCACAGGGAGGCTTAAAAAGATCAGGAACACCGTAGAACCGTGGAGCGGTGTAAAGCGGGAGATCGAGGACCTGTACGAGCTCTACTCGATGGCCATAGAGGAAGACGAGGAGACGCTCGAAGACGAGATAAAGGACCAGATCGCCGGACTTCAGAAAAAGACGGAAGGTCTCGAAAAACTCTCCCTCCTCAGCGGCGAGAACGATCCATCCAACTGCTATCTTACCATTCACTCAGGTGCCGGGGGAACCGAGGCGTGCGACTGGTCCTCCATGCTACTCCGAATGTACCTCCGGTGGGCAGAACGTAACGACTTCAAGACGCAGATTGTCGATATTCTCCCAGGTGAAGAGGCGGGAACCAAATCCGTGACCATATACGTCGAGGGGGAATACGCCTTCGGATACCTCAAGACAGAGATAGGCATCCACCGTCTCGTGAGAATCTCCCCCTTTGACTCCAACTCACGCAGGCACACATCTTTCGCCTCGGTATTCTGCACGCCTGAGGTCGACGACGAGATCGTCATCGACATAAACCCCAAGGATCTGAAGATAGACACCTACCGCTCGCAGGGCGCCGGGGGACAGCACGTAAACAAGACAGACTCCGCGGTACGGATCACCCATGTCCCCACAGGCATCGTCGCGCAGTGTCAGAACGAGCGTTCCCAGCACAAGAACAAGTCCATGGCGATGAAGATCCTCAGGTCGAAACTCTACAACCACTTCAAAGAGCAGAAGGACGAGGAGAAGAAACAACAGGAGAAGTCCAAGAAGGGCATATCATGGGGAAACCAGATCAGGTCGTACGTCTTTCAGCCATACACACTGGTAAAGGACCTGAGAACAGGGGTTGAGATAGGAAACGCCGCGGCGGTAC
>DATKZJ010000086.1:0-7598 GCA_035527995.1 Spirochaetota bacterium
GTGGCAAAGGCGAATACCCCGAGGACCATGACGAGCAGGGTGTCTGTTCTCAAAAACTTCGCCGCAGTCATCGTGCTTCCCACGCTGAGGCCGAGAATTATTGTCACGATGTTCATGAGAGATTCCCTGGAAACGTTAGCCAGCCTTTCGGTGACGCCGCTCTCCTTGAAAAGGTTCCCGACCATCAGCATCCCTATGAGAGGTATCGACTTCGGGACCAGCATTCCGGCGACGATGATAACGATGAGGGGAAAGATGATCTTCTCCCGCTTTGAAACCGCACGCATCTGCTTCATCCTGATCATCCGCTCCTTCTTTGAAGTAAAGGCCTTGATTATCGGGGGCTGGATGATAGGTACGAGAGCCATATAGGAATATGCCGCAACGGACGTTGCACCGAGGAGGTGAGGCGCGAGAATACTCGTTACGTATATCGTGGTCGGACCGTCGGCACCTCCTATGATGCCTATGGATGCCGCTTCTTTCGGTACGAAACCGAGAAGGAGCGCACCGAAAAGCGAAAGGAATACGCCTATCTGGGCGGCGGCTCCGAGTAGAAAGGTCTTAGGGTCGGCAAGAAGGGGCCCGAAGTCCGTCATTGCGCCGATACCCATGAATATCAGAGTGGGGACGATCTCATAACGGATGAGATACTTTAAAAAGATGCCCAAAACCCCTCCGATCTCCTCCGGATCGATTATCCCCGCAAGGGGTATGTTGGCCAGTATTGCACCGAGTCCTATCGGAATTAAAAGCAGCGGCTCCATCTCGAACCTGATACCGAGATAGATGAGGCAGATTCCGATGATATACATCACAACGTTTCCGCCCGTAAGGTTGAACAAACCGCTCAGTGACCAGATTTTTACAAGAGCATCAATTATCATTCCTTCACCCTTTCGATGATCGCGATTATGTCCTCAGAATCGATGGTATCCCCCTCCTTCACCCGTATCTCGCGAATGATACCGTCTGTCGGTGCAGGGATCTCGTTTTTCATCTTCATCGCCTCCAGAATGATCACAGGGTCACCGTATTTCACCTGAGCTCCCTTGGAAACGAGAACTGACACTACATTACCCGGCATGGGAGAGGTTAACTGCACCTCTTCTGTAACCGGGGGAGCAATGGCCTTTATACCCTCGGCACCTTTCCCGACACCGCTGTTTTCCCGGACCACGGCCTCTCCGGGTTTTGGGTTACCGGCCTCCTCCACTGTTACAGATACAAGCTTCTCTCCGATCTTGACGCTGTACGTACCGGAATGGTTCTCCTCTATCTCGACATGGTGTTCGATTCCATCGGCTGTGACCTTGTATTTCTTCATGGGGTCCTCTCCAAAGATTCAATCCTTCCCTGGACCTTCCAGTGGACGGGCGGCTCGAATTCCAGTAGGGCATCTTCCTTCTCGGAACGGTACAGGAGCAGTGCAATCGACACGGCTGCAAGTTCGTTCTCATCGAGCCCGTAGTTTTCCGTGGGCTCGATTGCAAACGATACGACCTTCTTCTCCTTCACTCTCCCAGCGAACCGCCCGACGAACCACATTGCAGCGGACATGATCGCAAGGGTGAGAAAGACGACGGCCATCCCCGTAACGATGAAGTGTAATCCGATAGAAATGTCAGACATAACTGCCCCTACAGAGGAATATTCCCGTGCTTCTTTCTGGGAAACTCCTGTTTTTTCGATTCGTAGACGAGAAATGATTTTATGATCCTGCTCCTCATGTCCTTCGGGTCGATGACGTCATCGAGATACCCGCTCTGGGCCGCCTTGTAAGGATTCGAAAAAAGGGTCTTGTACTCGGCGATCTTATTCCGTCTCTCGGCTTCCGGATCGGGTGCGGAGTCGATCTCCCGCTTGAAGATGATGTTGGCAGCCCCCTCCGGTCCCAAAACCGCTATTTCCGCCGTCGGGAGCGCGAAAACAGAATCGGCGCCGAGATGCTTGCTCGCCATCCCGATATAGGCACCGCCGTATGCCTTGCGTATGATCACGGTGACGAGAGGGACGGTCGCTTCGGAGTAGGCGAACAGCAGTTTTGCACCGTGCCTGATGATTCCTCCGTGCTCCTGGCTGACACCCGGCATGTATCCCGGTGTATCGACAAGGGTAAGGATCGGGATGTTGAATGCATCGCAGAACCTTATGAACCTTGCCGCCTTGTCTGAGCAGTCGATATTCAGAACGCCGGCGAGAAATGCGGGGTTGTTGGCAACGATCCCCACCGTTTTTCCGGCCATATGCGCGAAGCCGACGGTTATGTTTTTTGCGTAGTGCGGGTGGATCTCGAAGAACCTGCCATCGTCGACGATCTCGACGATCACGTCCTTTACATCGTACGGCACATTCGGATCGTCCGGAATTTTGGAAATAAGGGCAGGCGTTTTTCTCGTCGGGCTGTCCGAGCTCTGAATGGTCGGAGGGTCCTCTAGGTTGTTCGAGGGGATGAAGCTTAGAAGCTCCCGTATAAGAGAGAGAACCTCCTCATCGTCATCCCCTGTAAGGTGCGCCAGGCCGCTCTTCTCTGAGTGAGGGATGGCGCCCCCCAGGTCCATGGGGCTCACCTCTTCGCCGGTAACGGTTTTAATAACCTGTGGTCCTGTGATGAACATCATGCCTGAACGTTTTGACATGAGGATGAAGTCTCCTATTGCCGGGGAGTAGACCGCCCCCCCTGCACAGGGACCGAGTATCGCCGTAATCTGGGGGATAACCCCTGAGGAAATTGTGTTTCTGTAGAATATGTCGCCGTATCCCTTCAGGGCGTTGACACCCTCCTGTATCCTCGCGCCCCCTGAATCGTTGAGTCCTATGAGAGGCGCCCCCACCTTTCTCGCCCTGTCCATGATCGAGCAGATCTTCTCGGCGTGAACCTCTCCGAGCGAGCCGCCCATCACTGTAAAGTCCTGGGAAAACAAAAACACGAGCCTTCCGTCTATGGTCCCGTAGCCGGTAACTACGCCGTCTCCGGGGAGCTCGCGGTCGGCCATACCGGGTTCTGTAGACCGGTGACAGGTGAACGCATTGACCTCTATAAAGCTCTTCTTGTCGAGAAGGAGGTCGATCCGTTCTCTCGCAGTCAGCTTCCCTTTATTGTGCTGGACCTCAATGCGGTCCGCCCCTCCGCCGTTAAGGATGTGTGCTTTTCGTTCGGCAAGATTCTTGAGCTTGTCATTCATCGACATGGCGCTATTCCCCTAAAAGGTCTTTGCCCGCTACATGAAGGCGCAAAAAAATATTAACCATTTTGTAGGAGTTTGCAATCTTTTTCAACTACTATTTGCCCGATTACAGTAATTTACCGCGATTTTGCCGCGAAGGGGCCGAAAGAATGGGATTTTCAGGATGCGGAATAGGAGCTTTGCATCTCTTCCGAGGATCGAAGAGTACCCGTACGGGTACCCATAGGGTTAATCGTTCAGAATAATGACCTTCACCGAAGCATCGGGATCACCCTGTATCTCAAAACCCTCTTTCACATCCTGCAGGGGGAGGGTGTGGGAGATGAGTATATCTCTGTTTACCCTGCCGTCTGCAATAAGCCTCAGAGCCTCCTTTGTCTCTTAGGGATAGTACCCCATAGACCCCAACACGGACATATATTTTAAAAACCACCATATTTGCATCAATGGGCACATCATCCTCGTAAATGGCAGCTATAACGGCCGCACCCTTCTCAGGCTTAAGCACCTCGAGGCACTGCTTCAGGGTGAGAGGTATCCCGGCGCAGTCTATCGATACGTCGCACCCTCCGGCGGTTGCCGGGTGGTACCTCACAGGGAGCTCGCCGGTGAGCTCTTTGATACGCTTTACGGGATCGGCACTCTTCGCGTTTATGATGTCGTCGGCGCCGATTTCGTACGCCGCACCGCAGTGTTTCCTCATGGCGGCAGCTCTTTTGATATTGGGAATTGTGACCGGACTGAACGGCTGGCCGCCGAATCCGGGGTACACGGCCATGATGATGAGAAGATCGATACGGTTCAGGATCTCTGGGTTTGCCTCGAGCTTGTCAAAACCGCGGTCAGGGTTTATACCGATGCCCGCTTTTGCACCGCAGCGCAGTATGGAATCCACGGTCCTTGGAAGATTATGACACGTGTCCTCCTGGATCACGATAACATCGGAACCCGCACTCGCGAAGTCCCCGACGAATACGTCCGGGTTGTCGATCTCGAGATGTGCGACGAGCGGCAGTCGGGTTACCTTTTTCAATGCGGGGACGACATCGATACCGAAGGAGAAGTTGTGCACGTAGTGACCGTCCATGATATCGATGTGGATCGCCTCTCCGCCTCCCTCTTCAGCGGCACGCACGCAGGATTCGAGGTTCCCGTAGTCCGCGGAGAGTATGGAGGGGCTTATCTTTATCGGGAATTTCATAGCTGCAAATTCCTGTCCTTTTAACAGAGTATATATATTAATACGAAATAACTGTATGATGAATAAGAATTAATTGACTTTTACATTGATTTACATAATATCATAGTAGTGTAGTTTTCTGAAAGGAAAACTTCAAAACGCTGTTTTACAGATGATAGGTTGCGGTCCGGGGAATGTGGAGAAGCCACAGCGGTCCCGCCACTGTAACCGGGGATGAAAGCAGCTTCAAACTGAAGTTTGTCGAACTTTAGTCCGACGGACTTTAGTCCGATGGGGCTTGTGAGTAAGACGATCCGGAAGCCAGGATGCCAGGCGCAACCGGTAACAGCCCTCGGGGGTTAGGGCTCTGTTGCAGGATAAATTTAAACCCTTGCTTCCTGGCGGGAGGCAGAGGGTTTTTTTGTGAACGTATGAACGCCGGGACCGTTCTGCTGGAGTCTGGATCGAAAGCCGATATCATCTCTTGCGAGGGTCCGAATTGAAAAGAGCTTGTTTGGCGGCTTTTCTGCTTTTTCTTTACGCACCGCTGTACGCCGGTGTTGGTGTCGATTCCATGGGGAACCGGGTACAGATTCCCGACGAGGGCGCAAGGATAGTCTCTCTCTCCCCAGGGGCAACTGAGATTCTCTTCGAGCTAGGCCTTGACGACTCGATCGTCGGAGTATCGGATTTCTGCGACTACCCTCCGAAGGCCACGGCCGGGAAACCGAAGATGGGAGGATTTTCCACCCCGAACATCGAAATGATCCAGGCGCAGGCCCCCCATGTTGTCGTGCTGACGAAATCCATGCCGATCGGCTTGAAGCACCAGTTCGATCGTCTTGGCATAAAGCTGTTTGTTGCAGAATCGAAAAGTTTCGAGGAGCTTCTACGGACCATCCTCGAGCTGGGGGCTCTGACAGGCAGGGTGCAGGAAGCAAAGAGCATCGTTCACGGCATGAAAATCAATGCAGGCGAGGTCGTCGCAACTATACGGTCCGTGAGCACGCGGCCGGTGACGACAATGATAGAGATATGGGCGAATCCGTACTACGTTGCCGGAAAAAATACGCTTCCCGGCGATATTGTGAGGCTGGCCGGCGGAAGTGTAGTCCCTGAAAGCTCCAAGGAGTACCCGCTTTTGTCGGAAGAGGCAATACTGGAAATCGACCCCGAGGCGCTCCTGCTCGGCCATAACGTCGGCGCAGAGCCTGTCGCTGAAAGCCACAGGAACGTGGCGAGCATCTCAGCGATCAGGAACAACAAGGTGTTTATTCCGGATCCTGACATATTCTTGAGGCCCGGTCCGCGGGTGGTTTCAGCACTGAGGGAGATCGCAGAGTTCCTTCATCCCGAGGCATTTTAACCTTTCTCATGGGGCGGAATGGCAGAGTTGAAAAGAAGATACGCGGGGATTCTTATCCTTATTGTGGTGCTGACCCTTGGGTTTACAGTCGGCACCTCTCTCGGTACGGTCAGGGTCCCCTTCGGAGATACACTGAGGATAGTCGCAGCCCGTATCATGTCACATGAAGTGCCGGAAGGCATACCGGAAACCTACTTCAACATAATCGTAAAGATAAGGATCCCGAGGGTCCTGCTCGGCATGGTGGTCGGCGCTGCGCTTTCTATCTCGGGACTCGTATTCCAGGCCCTGCTGAGGAACCCTCTTGCAGATCCCTATACGCTCGGGATATCCGCGGGAGCGTCTTTCGGCGCAGGCCTCGCGATCTTCCTTTCATACCTCATAGGCCCGTATTTCAAGAGTTTCGTGCCGTTTTTTGCATTCGCCGGGGGCGTGACGACCGTGTTCATCGTATACGGGCTCGCACGGACCAAGGGAATAGTGAACGTTCTCACCATAATACTCTCCGGCGTTGTGACAAGCTACCTCTTCTCATCGGGGCTCGTCCTTGTCATGTCGCTCCTCGGTGATAGATCGCATGAGATAATCTACTGGCTCATGGGAAGCCTCTCGGGCTACCACCGGTTTCTGCCGATCTTTTCTGCGATCATCGTACTGCTGATAGGTGTGATATCTCTCTTCTACAGAGAACTGGATCTCCTTTCCCTCGGGGACGAGCAGGCAAAGAGCCTGGGTGTGAACACGGAGGCCTTGCGGCTTTTTCTCTTTTTCATCACATCGCTCCTTACATCGATCGCTGTCGCCCTCACGGGAACCATCGGCTTTGTGGGCCTCATCGTGCCGCACTCCATGAGACTCCTCTTCGGGCCGAAGCACAAGCGTCTCATTCCGACGACAGTGGTGGCTGGAGCGGCCTTTCTGCCGCTTAGCGATACTCTCGCCCGCACCGTCCCCGGCGCGCTGTTCGGGAGCGGTATGGAGATCCCGGTCGGTGTCGTTACCGCACTTCTGGGTTCACCGTTTTTTGTGTTTCTTCTCATACGCGGAAAGAGGAGGTCCTGGTTTTAGGTCCATGGAAACTGTAGCGGAAGCAAAGCACATAAAAGTGGGATATGACGGCGAAGGGGTCCTAAAGGATGTCTCCCTGAGAATCATGGAGCGGGATTTCGTCTCGATCCTGGGTCCGAACGGCTCCGGAAAGACGACCCTCATAAGGGCGCTTCTCGGGCTCATAAGGGTTCAGGAAGGGGAGGTGTGGATGTTTGGGAGGCGTATTTCCTCCTTCAAGAGGAGGGAGCTCGCAATGAAAGTCTCGTTCCTCCCCCAGAACCCCCCTGTCTCGCTTCCCTTTCTCGTGAAAGATATCGTGATGATGGGGAGGTTCCCGTACCTCAGGAGGTTTGAGATGGAGCAGTCCGGGGACCTGGACGCCGCCCATCGGGCCATGAGGATCATGGGGGTGGAGCACTTCTCAAGGCGGCACCTCATGGAGCTCTCGGGCGGAGAGGTAAAGAGGGTGTTTATCGCGCAGGCGATAGCACAGGAGTCGGACATCCTCTTCCTTGATGAGCCGACCGCAAGCCTCGACATAAACTACCAGGTCGAGATCTTCAAGATGCTGAAGAAGTTCAACGAGGAGATGAACAAAACAGTCGTCCTCGTTACCCACGACATTAACCATGCTGCGAGATATGCCAAACGCATAGTCCTCCTCAAAGACGGAGCGATTGCCTGTGCCGGGAGTGCCGAAGAGGTAATCAACGGAGATGAGCTCAGCAGGGTGTTCAACCTCGAAATAGTCATCGAGAGGGACAGGAACAACAAGCCGTTCATCCTTGTATGACGTTCGGGAACGGTTTTCGGT
>DATKZJ010000087.1:0-3253 GCA_035527995.1 Spirochaetota bacterium
TATAATAAAATAAAGTACAAAGGTTTTATTGAATAGAGAAATCAATACGAAAATACCTTCATAAGTAATGATGACGCCGCTGCCGTTATCTGGAACTGCAAACCGGCTCCGGATAGTTTGCCGGGAGGCGATATCGAGCAAAAATATAAGGTCTGAACCTGATACTTCGAGCGATCGGGTATCCGGGTACTAGCCTGAAAATATATTTTTGACTCCGATTATAGTATAAACTTCTTCCCTTGATAGAAAAGGCCGGGTACTTTATTGATTATTAAAAAGAGCGATCTATGGATATGTAAAAACTCAAGGGACCGTATCGTACTAACACGGGTTTTTATGTTGCCCGGCCACAGTACATCTTTATATGTATTGTGCTTTCCGAAAACCGAGCGTTTTTAAAAACACGTGGAGGACGGATTCATGTCTGACGAAGTCATATCTGATAGAGGGGGAGTTTATGAAGAGAGTTATAGCGCTCTTGACAGTCCTGGTGGTGGCCGCCTTTATGACAGTGGGGTGTGTATCTCAGAAACGGTATGAGCAGCTCGATAGTTCGTACAAGAGCCTGCAGGAAGAGTACGACGCAGCGATGAGGGAGCTCGATGCCATGGACCTGGAAATAGAAAGCATTAGGATGGAGCTCGAAGAGCAGAAGGCTGTATCTGAGGAGGAGCTCGAAAGGCTGCAGGGGGCTTATGGAGAGCTTGTCGAGAACCTCAACAGGGAGATATCGAGAGGAAAGATAGAGGTCGGGCAGATAAAGGGCAAGCTCCAACTGACAGTGGCGGAGGAGATATTCTTCGACTCCGGGAGGGCGGAGCTGAAAAAAGAGGGCGAAGAGGTGCTGCTGCTGATAGGGGGGATACTGAAGAAGATTCCTGAAAAGAATATCAGGGTGGAGGGCCATACAGACAATGTCAAGATAGGCAAGGCCCTTAGAGACAAGTACCCGAGCAACTGGGAACTCGGAGCGGTACGGGCAGTAAACGTTGTGCGCTACCTTGAAGAGGGAGCAGGAATCGATCCGCTTCGCCTGAGTGCAGTTTCCTATGCCCAGTACAGGCCGGTGGCTTCTAACAGGACTAAGACTGGTCGTGCAAAGAACAGAAGGATCGAGCTGATTCTGATAGAGAGGGACCTCGATCTGGCGGAGAAGATGAAGCAGGACCTCTGAGAAACAGTGCTGTCGTACAGGCTGTCTGTGATCACCGGTTTCTCTGTTTTTAGGTATTAGATCCGATGTCCGGGATTATGCATGGGATAAAATGAAACAGAAGTTTAAGAGGGCCGGGATATCGACATTTTATTACGATCTGTCAGACTGTGTATCGTATGTGAAGAAAGCTCTGAAGAGCGGGAAAGGCACTAACTGTTAAATGAGATCGATGTAACGAAATGGAAGATATGGGGGCTATCCATCAAAAAAAGGATAAGTGAAGGAAGCTGTATCTACTGATTATCACCGGGAGGGACGTTATTTTGTCGGTAAGGTATCAGCTAACCTTGTGACATTCCCGAGTGTTAAGTCCGACGATGAGGGGAGCAGAGGAGCATACGATGGAAATGTATGATTTCGCACTCGGCTGGATCGATGACGGTCAGGATTATCCTTTTCTAAAGGCCCTGAAGACCGAATGCGCGGTGCGGGGGCTGCGCTATCTTTTTGTCAACGAAAATCTTGTGAAAGATGTTTCGGACAGTGTGGTCAAGGGCAAGATGAAGATCGGTTTTTTCCTCGATCTCGCCTCCGAGATTACGGACGACGGTAACGAATTTGTGAAGCTCATATACAGGCTCAAGGATTCGGGTGCTCGAGTGGTAGCTGATCCTGATCGCGTGAGATCCGCTCAGGATAAATCCGTAACCCACTACAGCTTGGCTGACGCAGGCATCGAGGTTCCTTACACCGTCGTTATCAGAAACTGGGAGCCCGTGAGGAGGCTTACGGATTATGAGAGAAGCAAGCTCGGCCTGCCGTTCGTTGTCAAGCCTGCTTCCGGGTACGGTCAGAAAGGGGTGAAGATAGTAAGAAGCTGGATGAGCCTGAAAGAGATTGCAGAGGCCCGCTCCTTCGATCCCGGAGACAACTTCCTGCTCCAGGAGTTCGTGAGACCTCAGCCGTTTGACGGTTCCCCTGCATGGTTCAGAGTGTTCTTTGTATTCGGGGAGGTAATGATATGCTGGTGGAACCCCCAGACAGGGGTGTACAGACATACAACTCTCAGGGAGTTCGAGCAGTTCAGGCTTTCCCCTGTCGCGAGGATCGCATCCGAGATCGCCTCCCTCACCGGAATCGAGTGGTTCTCCTGCGAGATTACATTGAGTGATAAGACAGGCAGATATCTCGTAATAGACTACATGAACGACCAGTTCGATGTATCATCTCAGGCACAGCGCGAGGCCGGAGTTCCGGACGAGCTGATTCTCCTTTTCGTCCAGAGGCTTGCCGATAAGGCATGGGAGTACAAAATAGGGAGACATCCGCTGAGCTACCGTGCAATCTGGTTTCCCAGGATGAAGGTGAGGGATGAAGGAATCTGATTCCAGAGTTCTCAAGCCGCCCTGCGTGAACGCCGGCGAGACTATCGGCGTCGTGGCTCCGGCTTGGTCGTTCGATGAGGCCAGCTTCATGGAAGGTGTTGAAAAGCTGAAGAGCCTTGGGTTCATGGTAAAGTACGACCCTTCAATATTCTCCAGATACTGGTCTATGGCAGGTATCGACCGGCAGAGGGCGGAGCAGATAAACAGAATGTTCGCAGATAAAGAGGTAAAGGCCATACTGTGCGCAAACGCTGGGTACGGCTCGATCAGAACACTTCCATACCTCGATAAGAGAACCATACGAAAGAATCCGAAGGTCTTCGTTGGGTACAGCGACATCACAATACTTCTCGCCTATCTCAGGAGCATTGCCCGTATGGTCGTTTTCCACGGCCCTGTACTCGCAGGCGAGATCTATGAGGGGATGAACCGAGAGACTCTCGATTCTCTCATGAGGACTGTTGGGGACACATCCCCCATAGGGGCCATTGAAGTGAACTCGTTGAAGAGCATCATGCCGGGAAGGGCGAGCGGCCTGCTGGTGGGGGGTAACCTATCGATGATCATAAGCTCTCTCGGCACGCCGTATGAGATCGATACGAGGAACAGGATCCTCTTTCTCGAGGAAATAGACGAATCCCTCGAGACCATTGACAACCATTTCATGCAGCTCAAGCTTGCAGGAAAACTGAAAAGCATAAAGGGAATTATC
>DATKZJ010000088.1:0-5489 GCA_035527995.1 Spirochaetota bacterium
TGCTCCAGCTTAACAGCCAAAAGGCGATCATCAAGATCGCGGTGGTGAAATGAATTTTACTCCTCCCAGTATGACTTGCCTGTAAATAATTAAATTCCAATTATCCCGAATATTTCCAAGAAGGTCTGATCAGCTTTTTGATAATAGCTATAGTGGATAATCGAACAGAGTACAATTCTGAGCTTATTATGTATTGACATTAGGCACACAAAAGGCTATAGTATATCATGGTTTTCAACTGGGATAATGAGAAGAACGAACGGCTGAAGCGTGAGCGGGGAATCTGTTTCGAACAGATTGTGTTCCTTATACAGAATGGTTACATCATCGATATCCTGGAACATCCCGGCAAAGAAAGATACAAGAAACAGAAGCTTTATATTATAAACATAGATAATTATGCGTATGTAGTACCTTTTGTTGATGGAGGTAATGAGCGATTTTTAAAAACGATATTTCCAAGCCGTAAATATACGCAAATCTATCTGAAGAAAATGGGAGAAAACGATGAAGCTCGATAAGGAAGAAAGGGATCTTATCGATTCGATAGAGAAGGGGGATTGGCGATCAATTGTCGATTTGCAGAAAGAGATCGAGCGATCAAAAGAAATTGCAAAGGCGACCGTGGTAAAGGACCAGCGAATGAATATCCGGATAGCAAAAAAGGATCTCGATGCGCTAAAAGTAAAAGCAATGGAAGAGGGAATGCCGTATCAGACGCTGGTGTCGAGCGTTATTCACAAATACTTATCCGGTAGTTTGGTAGAAAAAAGCTCGTGAAAGGTTCGTAGACGATAGTCAAGATCGCTGTGGTGAAGTGTCGGGCTCTTGCTTTGAAGCAACAAGCCTTTGTTTATCGGAAAATTCACGAAGCTGTACTATGAGAAAAAGTGTTGTGAGCACAAAGGCGAGGAGGTCGGATATGGGGAAAGCCACCCATACGCCAGATATTCCCATTAACGGCGGAAGCACGAAGAGGAGCGGGATGAGAAAGAGGGCGCGCCTCGTTATCGAGAGCACTATTGAGTGTACCGCCTTACCGATAGCCTGGAATGTGGCTGATCCGATTACCTGCGCTCCAACAAGGGGCAGGAGCAGTATCGCATACCGAAGCGGCCAAATCCCCTTTTCAATGAGCTCGGTCTCCTTTGTAAAGAGCATGAGAAACTGCTCGGCCTGGAAAAAGAGTAGAAGGAACCCGAATATCGATATTGCAGTTGCGGCGACAAGGGCGATCTTCACCGCACGTTTTGTTTTATCGTATCGCGCGGCGCCGTAATTGTAGCCGGCGATCGGCTGGAGACCCTGTGCGACACCGAACATCGGCATCACGAAGAACTGCATGAGACGGATGACGATACCCATGACCGCGATATAAAGGTCTCCTCCAAGCCGCGCGAGGATGTTGTTAACGATCACGATGAGGATGCTCGCGGCGACCTGTCGTACGAATGAGGAAGTGCCTATCGCAAAAATCTCCCCCGTGATTTTCCTGTGGAACCTGAAGTTTTTCAGCCTGTATCTCAGCATACTCTTACCTGTAAAGAAGTACAGTGTCACCCAAATCGCAGTCACGGCCTTTGCAATCACAGTGGCATAGGCTGCTCCCCGCACACCCATGTCCAGCCAGAATATGAAGATCGGATCTAAAATGATGTTGAGAATCGCCGATATGAGCATGGTGATCATCGCATATCCAGCCCGTCCCTCTGCCCTTATCACGCTGTTCGAAGCCACGGCATAGGGAAAGTAGACGTTTCCCACGAGCATTATCAACAGGTACTCACGGGCATATGGAAGAATTGTGTCTGTGGCGCCGAATACACGAAGGAGGGGGTCTGTGAGCAGGTACCCGATTATGGTGACAACGGTTCCTATCAGCAGAGCGGAAAGCATCATCGTTCCCATGGTCCGTTCGGCCCTATCCGTATCATCTGAACCGAGGGCCCTCGATACGATCGATGCGCCGCCGATCCCTATCATCTGGGCGATGGCCATGATGAACATCTGTATCGGGAATACGATTGTGACCCCTGCGATACCGAGCGGGCCGACACCCCGGCCGACAAAGATAGTGTCCACTACGTTGAACAGAGCCATCACCATCATTCCTATCATTGCCGGCACAGAGAGCCTTAAGAGAAGTCTCCCGATATGGTCACTTCCAAGAATATCGGTCCCTTTGTTTTCAGTCATCGCAAGACCCCGCACATCAGCAAATATCAATACAGTAACATATTCCAGCCTTTTGGCAAAGCATTCTCATGGATTTTTCGTATTGCTGTATCGTGATGGAGGATATACAATATAGAGTACAGGGTTCATTGATCCAATGGTATTACGGTTATGAAGGGATGCGAGGTTCAGCCGGACTGAAATAACACGGAGGAAAAATAACATGTTTATAAGGGACCTCAAAGAGTGTGAGGAGTTCATCGCAGGAGATGATACGAGGATCCGCGAAATCCTCAATCCCCGGAAACAGGACCTCGACCTTCGGTACAGCCTCGCCCACGCGAAACTCTCCAGGGGAGAAGCTTCCATGCCCCACAGGCTCAGGACATCCGAGGTGTACTATATCCTTCACGGCAGGGGAACAATGCATATAGATGACGAAAGCAGGGAGGTCAGAGATCAACAGGCTGTTTATATTCCTCCGAACTCAGTACAGCATATAGAGAATACAGGAGAAGGAGACCTGATCTTCCTCTGTATCGTGGACCCTGCATGGAGAGCTGAAGACGAGGAGGTTCTCTGAGTATCCTGGAATTTTAAGCTACACTCAAATAAAATTCATTTGTATTATAGAACATTCGGAAATATCAAAAACAGTGCAGAGGAAGAGAGATGCGAAAAGTCGTGGTCACCGGCGTGGGACCTGTATCGTCAATAGGAATCGGAAAAGATAGTTTCTGGGGAAACGCCCGGGAAGGAAAGGGCTATTTCAGAAACACCGAATTCCCCGATGTCGATATTGAGCAGTACAAGAGCAGGGTGTGCTCACCGATTGATGACTTCACGATCGAAGGCATCCTGGAATACCCGAGAAAGCTACGAAGGGCGGGAAAGGCAACGCAGTACGCTCTTCTGGGTACCTACATCGCGCTCAAGGATGCAGGACTCAAGGTGGAGGTTGCCGGGGAAAAGGATAACGGCAGGCCGGGCTTTTACAACACAGACGTGCCTGATCCGTTAAGATGCGGAGTTATACTCGGTCAGTCCATGATCGATCCGGAAGTGAACGTTCAGGAGCACGTTAAGTTCCTGCGTGATCGGGGACCGAAAAAGGTGAACCCCTTTACGCTGCCGTACTCGAACATCAATGCGGCCGCATCGCTCATTTCAGAGTGGTTTTACCTGAAGGGGACAAACTTCACGATTGCAACGGCGTGCGCCTCTGCGACACACTCGATCGGCATGGCGGCAATGAACATAATAAACGGCACCGAGGACCTCGTGGTAACGGGAGGAACAGATGCGCCCATAGACTCCTACTACTTCTCCGGGTTCGATATCATAAGGGCATTATCCTGCAGAAACGACGATCCGATGAGGTCTTCGAGGCCGTGGGACAGGGACAGAGACGGTTTCGTAATTGGGGAGGGGGCCGGTATTCTCGTACTCGAGGAGCTCGAACACGCACAGCGCCGCGGTGCCAGGATATATTGTGAGATCGTCGGTTTCGGCTACAGTGCTGACGCCTACAACATCGTCGCCCCCGATCCGTACGGAACATCAGCGATCTACGCGGTAGAGAAAGCCCTTGGTATGGGAAAAGTAGCAAAAGAGGAGGTCGAATACATCAATGCTCACGGGACATCGACCGTTCTCAACGACCCGAACGAGTCATACATAATAAAGCAGGTGTTCGGTGATTATGCATATAAGATCCCAATAAGCTCATCCAAGTCATATTTCGGCCACACACTCGGAGCTGCGGGAGGGCTCGAGTCCATAGTGACGCTCCTCTCAATGGACCACGGCATCATCACACCAACGGCTAATCTCGAGAACCCTGACCTAGAGTACAAGGATGTGAGCGCCCCGGAGCTTGACAAGAGGTGTGACCTCGACTACGTCCCAAATACCTGCAGGAAGAAGCAAGCACGCATCGCCCTGAAGACTTCATTCGGGTTCGGGGGCCAGAATGGCGCACTGGTCTTTAAGAAATATAATGCCTGAAAATATGGTGTTCACATAATACCGTTGACTTGCCCTTTAAATCCTTTCATATTTTAGTGATACCTCAAAAGTCTTTTTTAATTCAATATTAATCGGCAGCTGCAATATGGGTTGAAATTATTTAGTAAATCAGTATATTATAATCATCTAATATACTAGAAAGGGGAGCAGATGAATATAGTCGAGCTCACAGACGTGAAAAAGACATACATGCTCGGAAACACCGAGGTCCACGCACTCCGGGGTGTGAGCTTCTCGATCGAGAAAGGAGATTTCGCCGCCATTGCAGGCCCTTCAGGTGCAGGCAAGAGTACGATCCTCAACATGATCGGATGCATCGATATCCCGACAGACGGTAAAGTTCTCATCGATGAAGATGACATCTCCATGCTCAGCGACAAGCGCCTCACAAGCTTCAGGCTGCACAAGCTCGGATTCATCTTCCAGTCGTTCAACCTCATCCCCGTGCTGAACGTGTATGAGAACATCGAGTTTCCTCTCCTGCTGAAGCGTGACGTTCCGAAGAAGCAGAGGGACGGTATTATCAGGCGAGTCATTGAAGAGGTAGGGCTCACAGACCGCGTCAACAACAAACCAGCAGAGCTCTCAGGCGGACAGAGACAGCGGGTCGCAATCGCACGGGCTCTCGTGACGAACCCGCTTATCGTGCTTGCCGACGAGCCCACTGCAAATCTCGACTCGGAGACGGGACACCGTATCGTCAACCTCATGAAGGAGATAAACCATACGGAGCACACTACTTTTATCTTCTCCACGCATGATCCGCATATCATGGAACATGCGAACCATGTCATCAAGCTCAGGGACGGCATGATAACGGCCGAATAGGGGGATGAAATGGTATTCTTCAAGATCGCAATAGGCTCTCTTTTAAAAAGGAAGCGGAGGGTCATCGGCATCGGGCTCCTCGTGATGTTTGGCACGATCCTCATCGTCTTCGGCCAGGAGTTCGCGCTCACCGCCAACAAGCTCTCGAAGCAGGCTATAATCGATAACCTTACAGGCGATTTCATCGTGTACTCAGCGCGGTCGAAAGAGAAACCGGGCCCCTACACCTTCTCGAACCCTCTCACCAACATCGAGAACGTCGATGAGGTGAAGGCGGTGCTTTCAGGATACAAAGAGATCGAGGCGTTTACCGCGTACTCGCAGAACATATCGATAGTCAACGCGGAAAATAAAGAAGGAACGCGTGTCGAGCTCCCGCTTATATACTCGGCTGTTGAGCCGGAAACATACCTCGACTTCTTTAAGAATATCGAGATGGTCGAAGGTACTTTTTTCGG
>DATKZJ010000089.1:0-8037 GCA_035527995.1 Spirochaetota bacterium
ATCCACCGCGTTTGCTGAAGTACAGCAGATATCCACCTCGGCCTTCACCTCGGCAGTGGTATTTACATAGCCTACAGTCAGGGCACCCTTATGGGACCTTTTCACCTCCTTCAACCCCTCTGCGGTTATCATATCGGCCATAGGACAGCCTGCGTTCGGTTCCGGCATGAGCACTATCTTATCGGGTGATAGTATGGATGCAGTTTCAGCCATAAAACGCACCCCGCAGAATACGATTACATCCGCGTCGGTCATGCTTGCCTTCCTGCTCAGTCCGAGAGAGTCTCCGGTATAGTCGGCTATGGCCTGCACCTCTTCACGCTGATAATTGTGCGCCAGGATGATGGCGTTTCTTCTCTCCTTAAGCAGTTGTATCTTTTCGATGATATTCACTCGCTTCTCCTATCTTCACATGATCTCTGACCCCCCATTTCTCATATAGAAATGAGAGCTGACTTGCTTTATTACCATAAGAATTCAATACAGAGGTATATCCCTCCATGCGATCAGATGTTCGGGCCCTTGGGGAGCCTTGCGATAGCATTTCCATTCTTCCGATTGATGAAGGGTGCCGCTCGAAAGGTCTTTAGTGGTTGTATTCCAGGGCAGCACAGAAGAGCTTCTACAGAGCCTCTCAACGTACTGTTATGATATCTTCTCCCAGCCTCTCAAATTAAAACCTTATTTCCATAGCCTTGAATGGACAAACCTGAACACAGAACTCACACACAACGCACCTGCTGTCTGAGAAACTGACCTTCCTCGTCACCGGATCGGTCTTTAGGGCGCCTGTGGGACACAACGGTACACATACGCCACAGTCCTGACACCTGCTCCTGTTCTGCACTATATCGAGTGACAGGGGCTGCATGGTGAGCCCTATCTCCTCCAAAAAGTCCATACCCAGCTCGAAGTTTTTTTCCTCCCCCTTCAGCTCCAGTACCAGGAGTCCCTCCTCGCTGGGACTTATTTGTGCCTTGAGTATGTTGCACTCAAGGTCCCAATCCCGCACCAGCTTGCATATTACGGGCTCATTCACCAGGCTTCGCGGAAAATGGAGTACGACCTTTTTCGATATCATCCCTATACCTTCTCGAATACGGTAAAACGAGGGGCAGGGCTTGCGTGTCCTGCCCGCTCATGTATCACACTACTTTTCAAACGGACGTTCATTCAAAGGCTTGCAGGTATACCCGCTCTCGGCACCCGGAAGACTTGCTACTGGATCACCGAGGAGAAAGTCTCCTTTCTTGATCCACTGTTTCAATGTATCTGCGATCTCCAGCGCCTTGGAGTAGCTGGAAAGATTGCCCGAGGGGACCGTTTTTTCCCCTACTGTAATCTTTCCGCTCGCGAGCTGGGCGTAATTAACCTCGCCGAGGCTATTTTTCTTCCCCTGCGGGTAGTCCTCGCTGTAATCCACCACCTGCGCCCATATATCCTCGTCCTTCACGGCCGCATGCCGGCACACATCCTCATCGAGGATTGGTATCGGGACCCCGATACCGACAGTGAGCGTAACCCCATACCCAAGCATCGTTGTGCCAACAAGCCACTCCGGCTTCATCTGCTTCAGGTCTCCCATAACAGCGAGCGTCCCCGCCGGGGCTTGAGGCACTCCGTTCTCTTTTCTGGCAACCGCCGGGTTATGCTGCGTCCCGTGCCACACTACATAACCGACGCCGCCTCCCAGGAATATCCTCGTACCGATACCTAGCGTCCTGTAGTACGGGTCGTTGAGGAGAGGCGAGAGCTGACCGGCAGAGCAGTAGTTTGCGTTTCCCACATTCTGTTTCAGCACCCCCATGTATGTGTAGATGGTCTTGTCAGAGAGGTTCACCGCAACGTTGTAGTTCTGATAAGCGTTCCTCGGATTGAAGAGAACAGCTTCATTGAGGTCTTTTATGTTTATCAGGGTCGAGAGTTCTTTTCTCGGGTAGCAGTCTGTACCGTAAGCCGTGGCAGTAAACCGCAGGTCCTTTCCCCTTACAAGATCTTCGATGACGTGACCTCCCCCATAGGCGAACGCTCCCGGGTGCACCTTGTTCAGAGGGTCTTCATCAGGGACCACAGTGGCTCCTAGAAACACGTCGACAGCAGCCAGCCCCGTATGGAGCGGTACGTTTTCGAGGTACGATCTGCCTCCTCCGAGCTTGATCTTCGGCTTTGAGTGCCCGATATTGAGGTACGCACCGGATGAGCACATCGGCCCGAAGGTTCCTGTAGTAACGACATCAACTTCTCTGGCCGCGCTCTCGAGCCCTTGTTCGGCTACAATATCTGATATCTCGGCGGCATTAACCACAACCGCCTTTCCTCTTTTTATCTTTTCATTTATCTCATGTATTGTCTTTGACATTTTTTTCCTCCGTATATTTTTTCTTTTTATATATACGATTCGGCCCCCTGTGGGGCTCATTCATGATCCATATCATTGTCATCACCTGCCTTTACAGTACACGGAGGTTTTATTCAGCCCCGAAGATACCTGTGGAGAGATACCTCTCTCCGGTATCCGGGAAGATTACCACTATGAACTTTCCTCTGTTCTCCTTTTTTTACCCTACCTGCAGGGCTGCCCAGGCTGCCGCGCCTGAGGAGATCCCGCAGAAAAGCCCCTCCTCAATCGCCAGCCTCTTCGCCGTCCTCTAAGCCGCATTTTCGCCTTCACGTGTCTACTTAACTCTTTCTTTAATCAGCGGCTTTTTCTAATATTGCGCTCTTTTCATGTATCCGGTACCATTACCGGGCCTAAATATCGTACATCAGCACCTGTGGTTTTTCTTTCTGCCTGTCTACCATCTCTTCGAGGGTGATGGCGTTCAAGACTTCAGCTATCTTCTCACTGACCCGGCCCCACACATCACGGGTAACACAGAGATCCGATCTGCTGCAGATTTTCGGAGCAACGACACACTCTACAAGCGACATACTGCCCTCTACCACGCGGACTACCTCCCCGAGAGTAATCTCGGAAGGCTGCCGTGCAAGAGTATAGCCTCCGTGGGCACCTCTGCTAGAACGGACCAGCCCGGCAGCCTTGAGAGGCGGCATGATATGCTCGAGATATCCTACCGAGATCCCTTGGGTTTTGGCGATCTCTTTGAGTAGAACCGGCCCGTTCCCAAAACGGAGCGCCAGTTCAAGCATGATCCGTGCGCTGTATCGTCCTCTCGTAGAAAGACGTACCATATCGGTCTGCTCCCTGAAATGATCTCTTTTTCTTTAACCCGGAGAAGGTACTATATTATTCTTATTAAACTTATCAGATTAGTAGGTAATCTATGTTTTTTTACTTCTCAAGTCAACGATTTTTTATTAATAGTATGTTTTTGCATATGTGGAGGGGATGAAGCGGTTACGACTTTATTCGGGAACGCTTCCTCAACACTATTATTTTAACCCGGGAAAAAAGCATGAAAATAAACCTGTCCTTTGTGGGCTATATTCAGCTCGAAGGGGTGCAAAATAACAGCACCGTAGATATCGAAAATTCGACATCAATCGACGATTTTCTTGATGTGTACGGGGTGAAAAAGGAGCACAAGCGGTTTATCATCCCTGTTGTAAACGGGAAAAAGAGAGATCACTCCTATGTGCTCGAGCCCGACGATTCCCTGTTTCTCTATGTCCCCTTAGGAGGCGGATAGGAAAGCTCAGCTGTCGTTCTCCTTTGCCATCGTCAGCACTATCCCGCCTGCGATGAAGAGGACGATGAGACTCAAGATACCTACTCCCGAGCTTTTCGTAACCTGCGTCACCAATCCCATGAGAAACGGCCCGAGGATCGCGGCAAACTTCCCGAAAATGTTGTAGAAACCGAAGAACTCGGCTGACTCTTCTTTCGGTATGAGCTTCCCGTAGAAGCTCCTGCTCAGCGCCTGTATCCCGCCCTGCGAGGACGCCACCAGCATTGAGAGTACCCAGAATATTATGATCCTGGTTCCGGGATCTTTAAAGTAGGGGATAAAGAAAGCTGTAATCGTAATGACCACATACACGAGGATCCCCACGAACAGCATCCGCTTCGCGGAAAAAACCTTTGCAAGCTTTCCGTAGAGGAGCGCGAAAGGAAAGGCCACGAACTGTACGGCAAGGAGGATGATCATGAGCATATTGGCGCTTATACCCATGTCCGTTCCGAAGGCGGTCGCCATCTTGATGATGGTATCCACGCCGTCGATGTAAAGAAAGTAGGCGATGAGAAAGATGAATACGTTCCTGTACTGCCTGATCCTCCTGAAAGTGTCCGCAAGCCTCCTGAAGCTGTCCCCCACCGGTGTGCGTGACGGCTCGATGAAATAGGTCTGTTTCACATTCTTCAGCAGAGGAATGGTAAACACAAACCACCAAAGCGCAGTGACGAGAAACGATATTTTTACCGCAGGAACAGAGGTGGAAAACCCCAGAAGGTCGTACTTCATGATAAGCGCAATCCCGAGAATAAACGGAATCGTACTTCCTATGTATCCCCATGCAAAGCCGGAGGTCGATACCCAGTCCATGCGCTCCCGCGGCGCAACATCAACAAGGAATGAATCGTAGAATATGTTTGCTCCCGCAAATCCCAGTGCGGTGAATATGTATATAACAAGCGCGGAGATCCATCCCCCCTCTCTCGTGAGAGCAAGACATGCGGTCGCTACCACCCCGAGCAGGAAAAACCCGAGAAAGAAGCGTTTCTTGTAGTTCTTGTAGTCCGCTATCGTTCCGAGTATCGGCGCGAGCACTGCAATGACGAGGGTGTAGATACTGTTCCCGTATCCGAGCCACGCGGTGGATGTGTAGCCCTCGACACCCTTTGAAAGAACGCCCTTGAAAAAGATGGGAAAGATCGTGGAAGTGATAGCAATCGAGTATGCCGAGTTTGCCCAGTCGTAAAATACCCAGCTTCTCTCCTGTTTATTCATCCGACTGCTCCTTACTTTTTGGAGTATTATTGTACCCCGGAGAGATTAATTTTAAAACAAAAATCTGATGTTTCCTTGTCGATATCGGTGCGGCAACGGAAATCAAAAAGAGCCGTTTTACAAAAACGGATCGCTTCCGATAATAAAGGGGAGAAAATTTTCGTACCGAGGATTTGTGAAGTGTACTGCCCGCTCCTTATCCACGATGAAGAGTTCTGCCTGCTCGATAACTGCCGATACTACGATACTGAAACCCAGGACTGCCTCTACACGGGCTCCGGCAGCATAAAAAAAGAGCCCGAGTATGACAGATCCCAAAAACCGGTTTCCGTCCGGGAGCCTGAAAAGACGGCTGTAATTGATGTTTCAGAGGAAGATCCGGTTTACTCCCCCAGACCGGGAAAAAAGGACGTTTCATACGGTAAAAACGAAGAAAAGGTTCTCCATGAAGAACCCAAAAAAACCGTTGTATCCTTCGATGAAGAGGAAGAACATGTCCCGTCACCAAGAACAGAAACCGAAAACAAGATGAGCGCAAAACAGATCTGGGACCGCCTCAGGGACTTCAACGAGACTGAAGGCATACCGGACTACGACGAACTCGTAGGATCGCTTATAAAGGTCGTTAACAATACCGAGGACATTCACTATCTCACCTCCAAGAGCGCGGAGTTCTGGTACAGCAGGGTCAGCGGTCTAGATCGCTATAACAAGATGGTGGAAAAGATACCTCAGTAGTATTATTTTTACATTGAACATGAGCGCGGATTGAATCTTGCGCGCTATGAACCCTTCCCTCCAAGTCTGGCCTCTTTTTTAATTTACTTTATAACGATTTTGTATTATAATAATTTTTACTTCAATAAAGCGGGAATAGCTCAGTGGTAGAGCGCCACCTTGCCAAGGTGGATGTCGCGGGTTCAAGTCCCGTTTCCCGCTCTTTTTTTACGCCTGGGCCCGGCCCGGGCCTTCTTTTCTATTCACATCCCTCGAAACGAACTAATTAATAAAACAGCTATAGAAAATATATTTACATAATAATTGTAATTTTTTTTAAATGTGATAACATTAACAATGTATACAGGTATACCCGATACAGGAGGCGTTGCCATGCTACGCTCAAAACTCCTGGGTCGTGTACAAAAAGTATCCATTCTCATATTTGCTCTCTTGCTATTTGCCACGGTCCACGGTTACAGCCAGGAACATGGTGTTGATTACAACACCAGATACCAGTACCCCATTTCATGCGGCATAGAATACCAGATGCTCAATCCGTTCGGGGGTTACGGAGGCGCATTCAACATCTACGAGATATCCGCACAGGTGAGATATCCCATTCCTACTCTGCCTTTTCTCCAGCCCACTGCTCACCTCGGCATGATGGTCTTCGACAGCCAGGATATAGCGGAGCCGAAAAAGTGGGACCACAATCACTACTATCTCACAGCCGGCCTTCTTTATTCGAACAGGCTTTCCAAGAACTTCGAGATCGGGGCGGAGGCGCTCGCAGGATACTCTCAGGCTGTTTTCCCGGACCTTGTTCCCGAGAATGGGCCGCAAGGAGTCTTCGAATCTACTCTTAAAGCTCGGAGGCAGGATATCCCTCAACCCCTCGTACAATTTCAGCATAGATATCAATCCCAATATCAAGTATCTCGTCTCTCTCTCACCGCTCAAGGATTTCGACGGGCTTATCTTCGGGATAGGTTTTACAGGGCACTACCGCTTCGGCGAGGACCCCGACTCTCCAGCCGCGATCATCAGGAGCATACGGTTCGGAGAAACAAAGATAGCTCCTCTCTTTGCGGCGATGCAGAGCTACTACGCGAAGCACCCCGTGGGTAAGATCAGCATCATGAACACGGAAAACCAGCCTGTGTACGACCTGAAGGTTTCCTTCTATCAGGCAGGATACATGGACTCACCCACACCCTCGGCATCTATTCCGGAGCTCAATGCCGGGGAAACAAAACAGATAGACATCCTTGCATCGTTCAATGAGGAGGTGTTCAGAACCGAGTGTATTACGCCCTTAACAGGAGAGGTTATCGTGACCTATACTTCAAACCGAAGGCCCGCGGAACAGAGACAGTCCGTATCATACGACCTTTATGACAAGACATCCCTCATCTGGGACGACGACAGGAAGGTCGCTGCGTTTATCACCCCGGCAGACAGTGCTCTCAGGAACTACACGAGCTTCATCCGGCAGACATGCAAGGATGATGTTATTCCATCCTACTGTGACAAGCTTCAGGTTGCGATGCAGGTCTTTCATGCACTCGGTGAGATAGGCTGCATGTACCAGGTTGATCCGACATCTCCGTTTACAGCAGTTCAGGAGAATCCCATGGTCGTGGATTCCGTGAGCCTTCCAAGGGATACTTTGAAGAGAATTACAGGGGACTGCGATGATCTCACTGTTCTTTACTGCAGCCTGCTCGAGACGGTCGGCATGGAGACTGGATTCATCACGGTACCCGGACACATCTATGCATGCTTCAACACGAAGGTCCCGGGGAGGGAGTACAAAACAGTATATCCTGACAGGAACATGACAATAAATGTCGACGATGAGCTCTGGGTGCCGATAGAGATAACGATGATAGGGAAATCGGGATTTCTCGAGGCCTGCAGGAAAGGGATTGAGGAGTGGATCAGGTACACCGATGCTCCACAGAAGCGGGGCTTTTACACTACAAGAAGCTCGCAGGAGCTGTACAGACCCGTGGGGTTGAAGGAGACGGACCTCGGGCTCCAGTACGGCAGCAGGGGGGCGATTGTCGGAAGGTTCAGGAATGAAATGGGAACGCTCGTAGACGTTATTGTGAACGATTATGTGAGACGGGCGAAAGAGAGCGGGAAGAAGGAGGATTACAACAGGCTCGGTATACGGTATGCGAAGTTCGCCCAGTATCCTCCGGCGGAGGACGCGTTCAACAGGGCTCTTTATATCGACGATCGCTATCTCAGCACCCGGGTCAATCTCGGTAATGTCTGCTTTTTGAAGGGAGAATACCAAAGGGCGGAATTCCTTCCCTCTCGGCAGTTTCTTTACGCCACTGTTTAAGTTTCTCATAACAGAGCCTACCCGCCTCCGTTAATACCTTTGGTGCGCCACGCG
>DATKZJ010000090.1:0-3268 GCA_035527995.1 Spirochaetota bacterium
CTGTGTACCATACACGAGATGCCCGCCCCTTGTCTGTGCGAAGCTTGTAATGGAAGAGGCGAAGAATAGCAGCACAAACCCGATTAAAAACACGACTTTTTTGTGTCCGGTCACAGCTTTCATCCTTCAAAAGGTTGTTTCTGATGTCCCGGAAAGTCGTTTATCCCAGAGTCCACAATCCGGGCTTCAGAAATCCGTATAGGCAGTAAAGGAGGGAAGGTCGGTTTGCACAAAAATCCGCCCTCAGCGCCGTTATCATGGGAGTATCGGTTTTCCTATTATACCAATAGGAGTACGGATATCAAGCTTATTCGGCACCAGAGACACTTCTTCCTTCTGCGGTAAAGCTCAAGTCGATACCTTCGGTATCAAAGTCTTCAAAGGGCATCGAGGATGAAATCCTCGGTCCCCAGCCGAAGGCGACAGAGTGGTGAGGGTGAATGATTTAACACTCTGGAGAGCTCTCTTCTTTTGTATCTTCCACCTTTCCGAACGGCATGAGCTTGGACTTCCCTCTCTCCGAAATCTCCTCTATGATGATGACAGACTGAAAAGGTATCATGAGGTGATCCGCTTCACTGAACGTCTTCTGGACCTCCTCCTCCTGCGGATCGATGATGATCTTCTTTCCTTTGGGAAACACGAGCTCTTTGATGGATACAAAGTATGGATGCGTGAGATCAAGGCTCTTTGCGGTGAGCTGGACTTCCCTGTCCTTCCATTTGAAGTGAACACGATAGAGCGCCACCGAACACCTCTTACAATGCGGATTTAGCTGTTGATTTAAGATACTCAGAAATCGCCCCGAATGTCAAACCCCCTCTTACCTCGGGACAGCTATGAGATGGAACTTCCGGCCTCTGCAGAACGAACCTCATAACATCCTCAATAAACAGATACCCGTTAAAGAAAAAACTTCACCACGAGGGCTGAAGCACAGTAGTATATTCTTACAGCTTCACATCTTCAACAGTCCCCCCAGTGCCGAGGAACGATGATGGTTCGAAAAAAGATCCATTTTTGCTATGATATCGAATGGCTTTTAAGCCGGCCCATCGCACATAGAGGGTATCATACGGGCGATGCCTTATGCCCTGAAAACTCTCTGGCGGCGTTCGAGGAAGCCCTGGGGAGAGGCTTTCTAATAGAGCTGGACGTCCGGCTCCTCAAAGACGGGGGCGTTGCCGTGTTACACGATGAAAACACCTTTAGGATGACCGGTATCGATTCAGAGATCGAAGATCTCGTTTCATCTGATCTCAAAAGTTTCACACTTCTCGGCTCGCATGAGCATATCCCGCTTTTAGAGGAAGCGCTCGATCTCATGAAGGGCAGGACACCCCTACTCTTGGAGATCAAAAACAGCAAGAACGCGGGCGTCTTGGAGGAGGGTGTCGCAGAAGCTCTTCAGCGGTACGAAGGCAGGTGTGCGGTTCAATCCTTCAACCCCCGCTCCCTCAGATGGTTCAGAGAAAGGTTCCCCGGGGTACCGAGGGGACAGCTTTCAGGAACCCTGGAAGATCTTGATATTGGATTCTTCAAGGGGCTTGTTTTGAAAAAACTCCTGGTCAACTGTATAAGCGCCCCTCACTTCGTCTGTTACGAATCATGTATGCTCCCGAACCTACCCGCCAGGATTGTCCGGGATCACGGTACACCGGTCATCGCGTGGACAGTCCGCTCGCAGGAGGAGCGCAACAGGGTCCGGGCTTTCTGCGACAACATCATATTCGAGGGATTCGACCCCAGGCCCGCCTTCGGCGAACGATAGTCCGTCCCAGAATCTATCTCCTGGCATGAAACGATACAGCACAGATTAAATAGTTACAAGGGACTTGACCCCCACCCCATTTCTCACAGATCACATTAAATATTAGACCTTATCCCACATTTACTCTATGAAAGTCCTGAAATGTGTAATAGTCATTATCGAAGATTGATATCGGATGTTCTGATAATTATAAGGGAGAACGGCTTGTTTCTTTTGTATGTTATCGCCCAACTTTAAGAAATTCTCAAATGGCAAGAAATGAGCGTTAAACCCTTTCAAGATGCTTTCAGAGAGATATCGTTCAAGGCTATTTTAGTAAAGCTACTGTTGTTTCGAATGGGTTGTCAGGAAAACAGCATGGAAACACGGCCGATCGCGACGATAGGGCCCGATATCTGTGTCATTTATAGACAAAACGTTTACTATCCGCCGCATGTAGGTATGGACCCGAGATAAGCCTATACTTCAAACCTACCGCTGAACTTGATAGACGGACCGTCATAATCACGGTACCCCGTTCCCTGTACCGTGAGAGAATCCAAAAAAACCCCACGAGCCGGCCTGGTCGTCTCCTCAGGCCCTCACATACGTACGGCGAAGCCTTCCCCCTGACAAAAGCTGTACCGACACCCCCCTACCGTCTGCCCCTCTGATCATAGAGGTAGTCGAAATACTCGGGGTCTGTGGTCAATGTCTTGTCGAATTTTGAGAGCAGCGTTCGGTACGAGTCGAGCGACTTCCAGAACTTGTAGAATTCAGGGTCCTGGTTATACGCATTGGCGTAGATCGAGGCGGCCTTGGCATCGGCCTCACCCTTGATGTTTTCGGCTTCCTTGTACGCGTTGGACTGTATCGATCTTCTCTCCCTATCCATCTTCCCGGTCCAGGCCGCCTTCTTTCCCTCCCCATCGGAGCGAAATGCCTGGGCGAACTGGTTCCTCTCCTTGATCATCCTCTTGTATACACTTTCCGTAAGGTCATCCGAGTATTTGATCTGCCTGATCACGATGTCTATGAGCTCTATACCATATTGAGGAGTGATCTGTTTTGCTTCGAGTAGCATCTCATCGGAGAGCACGCTTCGGCCCTTAAGGATCTCCTCGAACACGGTCTCTGAGAACACCGCAATAGACACGGCGATCTCCTCCGTATCACCCTCTGCAGATGGGGTAAGATAGACATCTTTCCTCTCTATCTCGTTTATGATGTTCGAGTTCCGTACAGCCTCTCTGAGAGAGTTCCGCGAAATTATCTTTCTCACCCCGGAATCGATCACATCATCGAGTCGCGAGTGCGCCTGTGTGATCGTGCCGACCGACTCGTAAAACTTCTCAGAGTCCTGGATCCGCCATCGAACGGTGGTATCGACCCAGATAAACTGGTTCTCCTCCGTAGGCAGCCGCTGCGCCTCACCGTCCCAGGAGAGCACCTTCTTCGGGTACCGCCTCACCCTGTCGAGAAACGGAACCTTCAGCTTGAGACCGGCCTCACTGGAAA
>DATKZJ010000091.1:0-10539 GCA_035527995.1 Spirochaetota bacterium
GAAGGTCGTCGCAATAGGAAACCCCATAGGCCTCACCAATACCGTAACGAGCGGTGTAATCAGTTCAGTGGACCGCTCCTTCTTACAGATAGGAAAAATAATCCAGATCGATGCTGCGCTGAATCCCGGGAACAGCGGCGGCGCGGTCATAGACGGCGAAGGGTATCTCGTGGGTATTGCGTTTGCAGGACTGGAACAGTTCGAGAACCTCAACTTTGTGATACCCGCGAACCTCATGCTCTCCATCCTCTTCAGGCTGTACAAGGGAGAAGAGGTGAAGAGAAGCTGGATGGGATGCTACGTGGGGGAGGAGGAAAGAGGGGTCTCGGTTGACTACATCGTGCCGGACAGCCCGGCCAGTATCTTCAGGTTTATCAAGGGTGATGTGATAACTGAGGTGAACGGCAAGCCGGTATCGGATTTATATGGAATTCAGGTGGCCCTCTCCCTATTCGGCGGCCCCTCCATAGCAAGAATGAGAGTTTACAGAGATAATGAGGAGTTTACGAAGCACGTTCTCATCTCAGAGCGGCCGATATCCCCCTCCGAGCTTATCTATAAAAGAGACACCCATGAAAACGTCCTGACTCCGCTGTTCGGTATGGTTGTGGACAAGGTTGAACCTCCGAGCGCGAATGCATTCGTGGTGACGAGGATAATCTCCGGTTCAGTGGCGAGCAGCGTGGGAATCTCCGAGGGAGATACGATACGGGTAAAGAGGATCGAATACGATGAGAAGGTCAGGGTGTTCTCCCTTATCATCGAACTGAAATCCCAGCGGTTCGGCTACATGAACAAGTCCATAGTTCTTTACAGCAGGACAGGGGTGAGCAACTTTATATAGGGGTTTTCATTGAAGGTTCATCTCCAAATTCGGTGCAATAAATATG
Organism: Spirochaetota bacterium; assembly: GCA_035527995.1. Classification (GTDB taxonomy): domain Bacteria; phylum Spirochaetota; class B62-G9; order B62-G9; family DRHN01; genus JAFGTF01. The sequence continues at coordinate 891 of DATKZJ010000091.1, forward strand.
GATGTATTAATCATACTGTGTCATTACGATGTGAAGTTCGAAGAACTTCTTTAGCCGAAAGTCGACGGTCACCTGTGGTTAATCGACGAAGCAATGACCACCATCTAAGTTTCTTTGATGCTGTGCGAGATAGTCGTCATGCTTATAGTCAGCAATTAATTTTCATTGCATCGGAGAAGAACCTCATTGAAAGACACCCTAATGTGGACAGGCCACATTCTTGATAAAAATATTTTCTTGCCAAAAAGGCAAGAAAATCAGTATTAAGGTACTAAGACAATATCCCGTCAATCAATGCTGTCAAGGCAGCGTTCGATCCAGAGTTCCGCCCTGTTTGTGTACTGCCCCGAGGATTTGCTCAGTATGAAGTGCCGGATCGCCGTATCGTATTCCCCTATGTAGAAGTAGCACTGGCCCATGTAGAAGTGGGTTTCTCCCCGGCGGGATTCCGAAAGGTCTTTACGTTTCAGTATTTTGTTGAACTCTCTCAGCGCTCCGGTATAGTTCCCTCTGTAGAAATTGTTTTTTATATTCCTCTCTATAAGGCTCTTTGCCGAAACCTGCGGTTTTGGCGGCTCCTTTTTCTTTTTTACCTCTATCCCGGGCACCGCTTTCTTCTTCTCCTCCTTCTTTACTATAAACGCTTCCCTGTTCGTGTTTTTACCCGGGAGGACTGTCGGGTTCGTAACTCCCATGCGGTTTGAGGTGATTACGAGAAAGAAGTATGGTTTTTCTTTCTCGATTTTCACCGTAAACCGCTCCTCTTCGCTTTTGAGCACGAGATCCGGACCTTTGCCGCCTGTATCTTCGATCGGCTGAGAGCTTATATAGAGTGAGTAGGTGTATTCTTTTTTTACAGGGAAGAAGAATACTGCGGCTGAGCTGTCATCCGCTCGAGAGATCTTTATGCTCTTGACAGTGTCCGGTGGAGGAGAGTAATTAACGGGTTTCACGGTAACGTTCTGAAACGGCAGCAGATCCGTATATTCGTTCCCGTTCATGAGTACCGTTACTGCGTAATAGAATCTGCCTTCCATGTCGGGCGTGTCGGTATAAGGTATCCCGGGTTCTGTGATGTCGGCAACCGCGACGGCTCCCTGGAGATTATCACCGCTCATTAAAGGGGTAACCGACCTGTAGATTCTGTAAGTGATATCGGGAAGCGAAAGCGGTTCGAAGCTGATGATGATCGATCCGGCCGCGTATTTTACTGAGATGAGGGTGGGGTAGAGGACCTCTTCATCGTACTGAGAAAAGGCGGGTGAGAGACCCGCAAACACACTCACGATGAAAAAAAGAACAGAGATTCTTCGAACGATTTTCAGCAAAGAGGCACTCAAAGGCTTTTTTCCTTGGGGCTGTTATTTAAAACACTCCCCCTATAACTTATCGACATAGGTATAGCATATATTGAAAAAGTTGAAAGAAAAAAGAGGCTTCGAGCCCTGCGTAAGGCTATTTTACAGCTTTCTTTATGTCCTCGGTCCGGTCGGTACGCTCCCACGTGAATTGGTCTCTCCCGAAGTGGCCGTAAGAGGCGGTAGCCTTGTATATCGGCTTACGGAGATCGAGCGTTTCTATGATCCCTGTCGGGGTGAGGTCAAATACCTTCGGAATAGCCCTGATGATTGCTTCATCGTCAACCTGTCCGGTTCCATGTGTATCTACATTGAACGAGACCGGCTTTGCCACGCCGATAGCATACGCGAACTGCACTTCGCACTCGCTGGCAAGACCCGATGCAACTATGTTCTTTGCGACATAGCGGGCCATGTATGCTGCGGACCTGTCGACCTTCGTGGGGTCTTTTCCAGAGAAACAACCGCCCCCATGGCTTCCGAATCCGCCGTAGGTATCAACCATTATCTTTCTTCCGGTGAGTCCGGTGTCGCCGTGAGGACCGCCGATCACGAATCTTCCCGTGGGATTAATATGGTAGGTTATATGCTTTTCATCGATGAGATCCTTCGGGATGACCTTTCCGATCACCTGCTCTATCATGTCCTTTCTGATCTCTTCGTATGTCACCTCTGAAGAGTGCTGTGTCGATATCACCACGGTATCTACTCTCAACGGCTTGCCGTCATCGTACTCTACCGTGACCTGTGACTTGCCGTCAGGTTTGAGATACGGGATCTTTCCAGACTTTCTGAGTTCTGAAAGCCGTATAAGGAGCTTATGGGCAAGTGTGATCGGGAGAGGCATAAGCTCCTCTGTCTGGTCTACCGCGTAGCCGAACATCATGCCCTGATCACCGGCCCCCTGCTCATGGTGAAGTCCGGTCCCCAGTACGCCCTGGGCGATGTCAGGAGACTGCTCGTCTATGCTCGTTACGACTGCGCAGGCCTCCCAGTCGAATGCGAGTTCCGGCTCTGTGTATCCTATCGATTTAATGGTCCCTCGGATCACCTTGGGTATATCGACATAAGCTTCTGTCGCCATCTCGCCGGCAACAAACGCGAGTCCTGTTGTCACCATCGTTTCGCACGCTACCCTGCCCATGGGGTCTTGCTCGAGCACTGCATCCAAAATCGCATCCGATATCTGATCGGCAACCTTGTCGGGGTGCCCTTCCGTAACTGATTCTGAGGTAAAGAGATGTCTTGCCTTGTTCATTCCGCAGCCTCCACTTTATGCGTCAAAAAAAAAAGTTAATCATATATGTGTAATTGTCAAGAAAATTCCGCCTTCCTGTTTTGGGTTGACACGCCGGGGGGTGAGAAGTAACTTTTTTGATGAAATGAATAAAAACACACAAAAAAGACGTGCGATCGGGGTGTTTGACTCCGGCATAGGGGGATTGACAGTAGCACTCTCCATCAGGCGGCTGCTTCCCGGTGAACCTATCGTATACTTCGGCGACCTGCTGCATCTCCCGTACGGGTCTAAATCAGAGCATGCGGTGGTTCAGTTCTCCCTCGCAGCGTGCAGCTTTCTCCGTTCCCTGGACATCAAACTCCTCGTGATTGCGTGCAACACCGCCGCATCTCTTGCCATGGTCAGGATCGTACAGGAGGTGGATCTCCCTGTGGTAGGAGTTATAGAGCCCGGGGCTCGGGCCGCATGCGCAGTTACAAAAAACAGAAGGGTGGGTGTTATAGGGACCCCACGGACGATAGAGAGCGGATCATACCCGGCGGCGATAAAAAAGATAGATCCGAACATTAAAGTGTACCAGACACCGACCCCCCTCCTCGTCCCGCTGATAGAGGAAGGGTGGTCCTATCATCCTGTTCTCAAGACGGTACTGGCCGAGTACCTTAAAGGCCTGGTAGCGAGGTCGATCGATACGATTGTGCTCGGGTGCACACACTACCCGCTCATTAAAAAAGAGGTCCAGGAATCTCTTCATGGGGCTGGGAATGTGAGAGTTGTGGACTCTGCCGAGACAACGGCCGGGGAGACAAAAAAGATACTGGAACAAATGGACATGCTCCTGAGCGCGGGAATAGAGGATAATCTTAAGGTTTATCTTACAGATATTACAACGAGTTTCAGGGCCGTTGCTGGAAGGATAATGGGGAGTGATGATATCGACATAGAAATCGTGTCATCGGACTATTCAAAGGACGGGCTTCGATACAGCATATAACGGACCACGGTGAGGGTAGACTCTCTGGCACGTATATCGGCGGATACCGGGGTATAACGCCGGGGTCGGCGGCGTTTCTTTGAGGGTTTTTCTGATGCCGCGGCTGGAAGGCCCCGGTTTTTACGATATGAGCTTATATGATGACGTCCGGTACTGTTCGACAAAGGTGCAGCGCACTGTACTACAGGCAGCGCAAAATTACATGTCTTCGGATAGAAACGAATATTTGCCGGGCTGCAGTCGATTTCCGGACCGAACAGATAGTGGCGGGAGCGCGTACAGAACTCCAGCAGAGCCGCCTGCCATAGAGAGCTAATTTTCTTTTTTGAAATAAGATCCGTTATTATTATTATGAATAGACTGAAACAAACAGGAAGAGCCAGATGAAAAGATATTTAATAATATTCGCCGCCGTATTCATCCTTGCAGGAGCCATATACTCATTGTCAAGCGCTGAAATAGTGAACGGCATCGCATGCAAGGTCGGCGGCGAAATCATCACTATCAACGAGTTCGAGGCGGCGTACGGGCAGGTGCAGCAGCAGGCTTCTCTCTTCGGAGGGGCGTCTCCTACAAAAAGAGAGGTGATGGGCGGTCTCATAGACAGGGTGCTTTTGAAAAGAGAGGCCCAACGCAAGGGAATCGTTGTTTCCGAGGATGAGCTCAATTCCATCGTGGACAACATAAAAAAGCAGAATAAGATCAACGACGAGCAGCTACAGAGAGAGCTCGAAAAGGAAAAGCTTACACTGGAGATGCTGAAGGACCAGTACAGGTTCGAGATCATCACGTCGAGATTGATAAACCAGCTCATCGCGGAACGAGGGGCGCAGATTCCGGATGAAGAGATAGAGGAATTCTATGAAGATCCTAATAACCGGCGGCTCGTCACTATGCCCGGTATCGTAAAGCTTTGGGAGATATTCATCCCTGCCGGTGATGATATGACCTTCAGTGAATCAATGGATCTCAAGAAGAGGTCCGTCGACCTCTACGAGAGGGCAAAAGGGGGTGAGGATTTTGAGACCCTCCTTGCAGAGTCCTCAGGATCCGAGGGAAACAGGACGACAGGGGGATTCATAGGCTCCTTCACGAGAGAACAGCTGCTCGGGACCATAGCCCCGAACGACGTCGATGCGATCTTCTCACTTGATAGCGGTGAGTTTACATATCCCATTAGGTTCAACGACGGGTACAGGCTGTTCAAGATCGAGGAGCGAACCGAGAACAAGAGGCTCACACTCGAGGAATCCTACGATAACATTAGAAGCTATCTCCTCAAGAAGAGGGGTGATGAAATCTTTAAAAAGTGGCTCATTGAAATAAAAGAGGCAACTACCGTTCAATATATGATAGATATGGGGTGAACCTTGGGTTCTAGAAGGAGTGCTCGAATACTTGCGCTTCAAGCTCTTTACCAGCTGGATATGGAAAGCAACGATATTGGTGATGTCTTGCGGCTGGACTGGATCGATAAGAAGTATGACGAACAGACCCTCGCCTTTGCCCGCGAGCTCATCGAAGGCTCTGTTAAGCATGCGCGGACAATCGATGATTCCATCAAGAAGCAGCTCGAGCACTGGGACCTGGAAAGACTTTCCTACGTAGACAGGGCAATACTACGATTTTCCACCTTTTCGCTCTTCTTTCAGGATGACGTTCCTGATACGGTGATTATCAACGAGGCGGTAGACCTTGCTAAGCAGTTCGGCACGGATGACTCATATCGATTCGTAAACGGCGTGCTGGACGGCATTCGAAAGGAGAAAAACGGGAGGGACACATAACGGGAGGGACCCGTACGCAATCATGATATCCCATATCGATTACTGTGACGCTCGAAAGAGGGCGTAAGAGAGACAGATGGAAACCGTTAGAAAGATAAGAGCATTCTTCAGGCGGCTGGGAAGAAAGAGGGTTCTGGAGTACGGCCTTCCTATCGTCGTGCTTTGCGGCGGTCTCGTTACATACCTCCTGGTTTCGGAAGGACATGAGAGGGGGGGGTCTCCACTGTCCGATTTCAGGGATCGGACCTTCATCAACGCGCTCTACCATTACAGACTGGAAAACCTCGAGAGAGCCGAGCTCTTGTTCATGAGGGCCCTCGAGAGCAGTAAATCGCAGAGGAAAAAAAGTACAGCCCTTCTCTTTCTCGGAAACATATACTACAAACGAAAGGTGTACGACAGGTCCCTCGAATACTACGAGAGTGCGATCTCACAAAACAGTAAAAACCTGCACGCCTTGCACAACATTTCGCTCGCGCTCATGATGCTGGGCAGGGAAGATGAAGCCCTGCGTTACGCAAAACAGCTGTACGGCATGAAAGAAAGGCTCCCTAAAAACCTGCTTCTGCTCGGGGACATGCAGTTTGCGCTGGGGAACTATGAGGACGCAGCCGCGATTTTCTCTGAAGGGTCATCATCCTCTATAGCGGACGACGAAGAAAATTCCGCACTGTCTTCAGCGCTGTTTTCATACAACCTTGCGCTCTCACGCATGCGGCTCGAAGACGATTCGCTTTCGGCGGAGCTTTACGAAACGATCATGGAGCGAGATAAAGCCCCGGACCTCATCAAAGGATTAAGCGCATACCGGCTCGGTGTTATTTACGAAGGTTCGGATATCGGCAGATCGGAAAAAGCCTTAGAGAATGCGTTGGACTTTTTCCCGTCGAGTGGAGAGCTGGGATTTAACCTTGCACTCCTTTATCTGAAGGATCGTCGGTATGAACAGGCCGTATCTCTCTTAAGGGGGGTCAACAGAACAGTAGATGAAGAGCACAGGCAGAAGATGCTTGGATACGCCCTGTACAGGAACAAAAAGTACGAGGAGGCGCTGGAAATATTCCTGAAATACGATGCAGCATCCGCTCGGCCTGATCTCAGCTACATAATCGGAGACCTGTACGTGAAGACCGGAAAGCCCCACCGGGCGCTGGAGTACTACGAACACGCGATCGCGGAAGCCGACTACGGGGGGGCCTTCATCAATCTCGTTCGGATTTTTCAGGAGGAGGGCTCTTACGAAAGAGCGAAAGAGCTTTGCGAACAGTATGCCGAGAAGGAGCCGGAAAACCCCCTGCCAAGGCTCCTCCTCGCCGATGTTCTCTTTACACTCGGTGATCCCGCGGAGGCGAGGGCACAGCTCGAAGTGGCGGAGGACCTTTCAGAAAACCATGAGGAAGATCTCTTCAAGGTCGCAAGGGTGTGGCTGGACCATGGATACCACAACAATGCGCTCCTCATCTACCACGGCATACTTGAATCCCAACCGCAGAACCTGGAGGTTATGGTTCGTATAGCGGCGGTTTACCTGAAAACAGGGCACAACGAGAGGGCCCTGGGTCTGCTAGAGAGGGTGAGGGAGAGGACGAGCGACCTGTCCGAGTTCTACACTGTCTCGCTGCTTCTGGCAGGGTGCGCGGATACCGATCGTGCCAAAGAGGTATACGGGGAACTGATAGAGGATTTTCCATACAGATATGATGCATACTATAACCTCTCGCTCCTTCTCATCGAGAATGGTGAATACGAGGCGTCCGAACAGTCGGTGAGATCGTGCATGGAGAGCGTTGAAGACCTTGACCCGCAGGTTCTTGGAAACCTCCACTCCATACTCGGCTATCTCAACGTCAAGCTCGGAAAGCAGGAAGAAGCCATGAGGGAGTTTGCTGAGGCGAAAAGGCTGGACCCTAAAAGCGAGATTCCCTTTCTGAACCTGCGTGTTCTCGGCGCTGAAGGAAGATGAGTGTGTGTTGTAAAGATCCCTGATGGCTGTTATATTTTTATTAGTTATTTATGTTACAAAGGTTACTGGTTACCTGCCGTGCTCCTGAAGAGAGTGAAAATGAGTTTTCGGTAGCGCGATCGACGACAATTTACCGTTTGCTTGTACCTTAAAATCGAGTGATGTCATTTATAGACGCTTGGTGAGTAGCGCGATTTTAATTAATGAGTTTGGTAAATATCTGTATGCCAGGCAGATATACCTCGGCCGCCGATGAACTTGCCGACCTCGCGAAATCATAGGCCGCGGGTGTAAGAATTCTATACTCTGCAGCATTTGAAACCACACCGCTCTTAATGTTTTATATTTTCAGGAGTAATATTTTCGCATTATTTTATTATACAAAGAAAAAATAGAGATCCTTTGGCATGAGCTTTCCAATCTCATGAACTTTGAAAGGTTTTCGTACAGGCGGGGATATGATCTGTTACTAAGAGTTTTTCATCTTTGTCGATAATATAATGTAACAGAAACCCTCAATATAAAGGGTAGCATGAAAACAGGAAAAAGTAAAAAAATATCCGTCGGCGCTGAGGGCAAGAACCTGCTGAAGGTGCGCGACTTTGTCGTAAAGTACGGCCGGAAGGTGGGTCTTCTCCCCAAACAGGTGAGCGAGGTCAAGCTCGCCGTGGACGAGGCGGTCTCCAATGTTATTCGGCACGCGTATCCGGGTAAGTCGGGTCATGTTCAGGTCGAGGTAACGAAGCTCGAGAGTGCTGCCCAGATAAGAATCATCGACCAGGGCATAGAGTTCGACTGGAACTCAGTGCTCGAGCCGGACCTCTACAAGTATGTCGAAACGAGGAGAAAGGGCGGTCTCGGGATATGGCTCATAAAGAAGCTCATGGACGAGGTCGTCTTCGAGAGGGTGGGGGTCAACAACGAGCTCACCCTGCGGGTCTACCTCAAGCCGATCGAGGAGGCCGCAGGTCTACGGGCAGGGAAAGGAAAGCTCTCAATTCGTACGAAGTTCGCCCTGTATGCCATCGCACTCCTCACCGTTCTCATATTCATCGTATATAACATCGGAACGAGATACCAGATCAGGACGATAAGGAACAAGTTCATAGACCGCTACAGGGCGGTGACAGAGCAGGTCGCGCAGACCTCCATCGACCTGATCCTGAAGGAGGACGACCTCGCTCTCGTTAACCTCGTTTCTTCGGTGAAGTCCAGCGAGCTTCCGCTCGAATACATAGTTATTACAGACGCACAGGAGCGTATTCTCGCACATACGGATGTGAAACAGATCTTCGAAAAGTACAAGCGGCCTCGGGGGATACGGCCTCTTCTTCCCAGGGACGAGGTGACTGTATTCACCTACACTGCACGGGGAGGGAGAGAGTTCAACGACTTCTCTGCTGTCATCAACTATAACAAGCTCAAGCTCGGCGAGGTACACCTCGGGATTCCTGAAGACAAATTCGCCGAGGTGAACGATCTCATAACACAGAGACTCCGCGTTGCGTTCATCGCGCTTTTCTTCTGGAGCACCACGGTCGTAGGTGTCTTCGCTCTCGGTTCGACCTTCATTTCGCCGATCAGAAAGCTCGCGGCGGAGATATCATCCATCAGCCTTACCGGACAGGCGAGGGAGCTTCGACTCACCACAAGAAACTCCGAGATCTCGAGAATAGGCGAGGCCTTCAACGAGATAATGAGAAGTCTGAAGATAACGCAGGGGCAGCTCACGGATCAGACGAGGCTCAGAAGGGAGCTCCAGCTTGCACAGGAGATCCAGAACGCCCTGCTGCCGAAGTCGGTGCCGAAACTTGAAGGGTTTGATATAGACGCTGCATACAGGGCGGCCCTGGAAGTAGGCGGAGATTACTACGATTTCTTCGAGGTAGATGAAAGCGCGATCGGCATCGTTGTCGCAGACGTTTCCGGGAAGGGTATAGGGAGCTCCATGGTGATGACCATGATAAGGACATCGATGAGGCTCGAAGCGCGCGGAAACAAGCGGGCAAGCGACGTGTTGAACAAGGTCAACAGGGCGGCAATGGGGGATGTAAAGAAGGGGATGTACGTGACTATGTTTTACGTCATTCTCGATTCAAAAAAGCGCCAGGTGAGTTACTCTTCCGCCGGGCACAATCCGATGCTCCTCTACCGAAGGGGTACGAAATCTGTGAGCTTTCTCAACCCCGGAGGAATTGCCGTGGGTATCGATCTTGGTGATCCCAACGAGTTCAAGACGAGGATCACAAGCGAGAAGCTCAAGCTGAAGAAAGGCGATCTTCTGTTTATATACACTGACGGTATAAC
>DATKZJ010000092.1:0-6552 GCA_035527995.1 Spirochaetota bacterium
TTCCTCCCTGGGATATTACCAGCATCCCGATACCGACCCCTAAAACCACGTATCCCATCTGGCTGATGCTGTGGTAGGCAAGCAGCCGCTTTATGTCCCACTGCCCGATGGCGAGAAGCACACCTACGACCATGGAGAGGGTGCCGATCACTGTTATCACAAGCGATACTTTATAGGTTATCTCAAACATGTTGAAAAACAGCCTGATGATGACGTACGCCCCAATTGCCTTGATGAGGACTCCTGAGAGCATGGATGATATGGGGGAAGGGGCTGAGGAGTGCGCGTCCGGGAGCCAGGCGTGGAACGGTATCATCGCAGCCTTGAGGCCGAACCCTGCGAGCAGAATGACCTGGGCAAAGATGACGATTTCGTCCTTTTCACCCATTAGGATGATCCTCGAAACGTCTGCGATATTGAGCGTCGATGTCTTCCAGTAGAGGAAGCCTATGCTGAGGAGTATGAAGAGAGACGATGTACCTCCCAGGACCTGATATTTGAAAGAAGCCTCGAGCTCCTCCTTTTCGATTCCGAACGCGACGAGGGCGTAGGACGCAATGGCCGCCATCTCGAGAAACACATAGATGTTGAAGAGGTCGCCTGAAATCACGACACCGTTCATGCCTGCCGCCATGAGGAAGAAGAGCGTGTAGTAGTTGGTCTCGGCGGTGAACTTCTTTATGTACGCTATCGAATAGAAGGCGGAGAGGAACCCTATGAGATTGATGATGACAAGAAGATATACCGTAAGGCCGTCGACCACCATGTATATGCCTATCGGGACCTTTTCGAAGAGCTCCCATCCCCCCACGCTGTATACGAGGGGTCCGGTCATCGAGAAGATGAGCCAACCCGAGAATCCGGCCAGGAAGGCAAGGAGGATAGAGGTGAAGTACCTTCCGAATCCCTTTACAAAACTGCCGACTATTGCGGTGAGAAACGCTCCCCCCAGGGGAACTACCACGAACAGAGGAATGAATGAATCCATGATCTACCCTTTTAAGTTTTTGATTTCCCTTATATCGAAGGTTCCGTATTTCTTGTATATCCTGATTGCAATGGCGAGCAAAAGAGCCGTGGTTGCGAGACCGATCACGATTGCGGTGAGCACCATCGCCTGGGGGAGAGGATCGACGAAAAGCTCTCCCGGCGTGTCGGCATCTATAATGGGCGCAGTCCCCCCCCTGACATACCCGACCAGGATAAGAAAAAGGTTGACGCTGTACTCCATTATTGCAAGGCCTATGACGATCTTGACGAGGTTGCGTTTGCTTAAGACCCCGTAGAGACCCACCAGGAAAAGAAATATCGTGAGGATATATACAATCATTTTAGTACCTCATCTCTGTATATGAGCAGCGCGAGAAATATTGTTACGAGCGCCGCGGCGACCTCCAACCCTATCGCGATGTTATACAGCGGGATGACACCTGCCGAGATGAGCTTTCCTATCTCTCCTTTCGGCAGGAAGTTCACGAAGAACATGCCGGTGCCCCCGATTACCATTCCCAGTGTTGCTATGATGATGAATATGAGGATTCCGCCTGACTCCGTAATCGAAGATCCAGTCTCTTCCTTTTTAAGCTTCAGAAACTCACTTCCAAAGGCCAAAATGAGCAGCATGAACGAACCTGCAATGATCGTTCCCCCTGCGAAACCCCCGCCGGGCGTAAGATGGCCGTGGATGATGATGTAGATGCCGTAGAGAAACGTTATGCCGCACATGATCTGGGTTACTTTCTTTACGATAACGGTCATTCCTTTCATAACACCGCCTCAGTCGTTGTTCTTTTTTCTTCCCCTCAATCTCAGCACAGTGAGGACCCCTATGACCGCTGTAAACAGGATCGTCGCCTCGCCGAGCGTATCGTATCCTCTGAAGTCGAATATGACCCCTGTGACGAGATTCGCACTGCCTGTGTTTTCGGCCCCTTTCGAGAGGTATGCCCCGGACATTCTCAGCGTATGCTCACCGAACCTGCTTAAGGAGCCGGTGGCCCTGTTGAAGAAGTAGAGAAACAGACCGGTAAAAACGATGGAGAAAACGATGTATACAACGGATTTCTTGCCCCACTTTGTTTTCAGCTCCTCCCTCGTACTGTTGAGGATCACCGCGATCATTATGATGAGGGTGATCGTTTCCACTACTATCTGGACGAGAGCGAGGTCAGGGGCCTGGAGAAGCAGGAAGCATATGACCAGCCCGAAACCGACGACACCGTATGCGATAACCGCGGATAAAAGGTCTTTCGCCTCGAGAGAGAAGATGGCACCGCCAATCATGAGAGCGAGTAGTACGATAAGGAGTATTTCCATGATTCAAAGCCCCTTACTGGTTTAAATGAGAAGAATGACGACGATAACGATCAAGCCGAGAATGACCCATAGGGCATAGAGGGGAAGTATCCCTGTATGGCACCTGCTGAAAATGGAGTTGATTCCGAGCACCAGTCTCTTGGTGCAGTCGTATATATCGAACGATCCTTTCTCGGACATTCTATAGAAATAGGAGAACGGCTTGAAGCTGCTTATCGTCTTATAGAACTCGGTTGCGGAGTAGTCTCCGGCCTCCTCGATCGTCTCTCCTCCTGCAAACCCCTCTGCCGTCCTGAATTTTTTCAAGTTTCCGAAGAGGTAGATAATAAACCCCAAAACAACCGATACGAGAACGAGGCCCGTGATCGTGCCCGAGCTCCAGATTCCGGCATACTGAAACTCGCCGGAAAGCGGGGTGACGAGTTTCGGAATTATGAATCTTGCAGAGGCGATACCCATTCCCGTACAGAGAAGGGCAATAATGATCTGGGGAAGCCACATCAGTATGCTCACCTCTTTTACATCCTTCAGCCCCTTTTTGAGCCTCCCCAGGTAGATGCCTGAGATGAACTTGATAAAGCTTGCCAGAGTGAGGGCCGATCCGAACACAGCGAGTATCAGCCACACCATCCAGACCTTGTTGGCGGGACCTGCTGCTTTCCCGAACTCTATTATTCCCTGATATATCAGCCACTTTGATGCGAACCCGCTAAAGGGAGGCACTCCGGAGACCGACATTGCGCAGATCAGGGCAGTGATAAAGGTAACTGGCATCGACCGGGACAGACCCCCCACATCTTCGAGGTCCTCCTTGCCGGTCCTCTTCTCCACGCTCCCGGCCGTTAAGAATAGCCCACTCTTGTAAAGTGCGTGGTTCATCAGATGAAACAGGCCGCCTGCAATTCCGATCGGAGTGCCCAGACCAAGGCCTGTCACCATGTAGCCGACCTGGGACACTGCGCAAAAACCGAGGAGCCGCTTATAGTTGTGCTGAACAAGAGCCATGAGCCCTGCAGAAATGATCGTTACCCCCCCAATAATTAGCAGGACAAGATGAAGCCACTGGTTGAGAACGAAAAGGTTCAAGCTTATTCTCGCGAGGAAGTAGATTCCCAGCAGCTTGTCGAGAGATGCCGGGAGGAACGCCGAAGAAGACGCAGGGGCTGTTTCGGCATAATCAGGGACCCAGGAGTGCAGGGGGAACGCTCCGGCTTTCGTGAGGCTTCCTATAAGAAGAGTAATGAACGCGATGACTCCAAGCAGCCCGGTCGTAGCCACGGATATCTCGGACATCTTCATTGTTTTTGCCAGGACCCAGAGAAGACCGATACCGAAGATCATGATAGAGTCCGAAGCGCCTATAAGGATAAATGTTTTTTTGGCAGCTGCGGAGGATTTCTCGTCCTTCCCCTTGATCAGCTTGTACAATGTCAGTCCGAGTACTCCCCAGAATGTGATGAACAGGAGGAGATGGTCAGAGAGTACCGCCCCTGCCGAGGCGCCTACTGTAATGAGAAAGTATGAGTAGTAGTTCTGGATTCTGCTGTCCCTTGTAATGTAGGAAAGCGAGTAGAGGGAGATCATGAGACCGAAAAAGCATATGAACAGTACGATCGTTTTGCTCAGAGTATCGATGTTGAAAACAAGCAGGTCATTTACGCCTTCACTGCTTGCCCCTAGCAAAGGAAAAATTCGCTGCGATACTATTGAGTCGGGAGCCTGAAACAGCAGATAGGAATAGAAAAGGGCCGTCCCGGAAACCAGGACCGCAATAATGCCCTTGACGGCCTTTATCCTCTCAGGGAGGATAAAAAGTGCAATTCCGGCAACTATAGGGAGTAGAATCGTATACTGTAACTCTAGCATAGAAACCCCTTTTTTTTGCGTAGTAGTTCGATGAGCCGTTGACAAAAAGCACTGCAGCGAGGGAAACCGCTCCCCCTAATCGAAAGGCATTTTACATAATTAATGAAATTTTGTCAAGTTTTTTTTTAAAAAAAAATAAAAAAATGCTTGACAAAAAAAACAAATAGTATAAAATGCCAAATCGAAGAAGGAACGGTATTTTCTATACTCGATTCGCGCAGGAAGCCGCCATGCAGTATATTTCGGTAGAAAATTTATACAATCTCCTCAGCAGTCTCAGACAGCAGTATGACGTTTTCGTACCTGCCAAGAAGGGGGAAAACAGGTTTTACAGGCAGTACGGGGAACAGGAAGCCCTTGAGGATGTTCCGGTTATCGGAGAGGTGAGGGCGTTCGAGCCCCTTAAACTCTTCTACTCCCGCGCAAGGGAGAGGGTTGCGGACGGTTTCAGCGACGATCTCCCAGGGACCAGCAGGAAACCGCTCTGTCTCGTCGGCGTAAAGGCGTGCGATCTCAAAAGTTTCAAGATCCAGGATTTCGTATTCATGGAGGGTGACCTTGTAGACCCCTTTTACAGGAGGGCCCGGGAGGAAAACATCGTTATCTCCGCAGATTGCACAGAAGCAATAGAGACGTGTTTCTGTATCGCAGTCGATGTCAAACCCTATCCGACGGAGAGCTTCGACATCAACCTGTCGGAGCTTTCCTCCGGATTTATTGTCGAGATAGGCTCGGAAAAAGGAAACGCCATGGTGGAAGCACACAAAGGGTTTTTCGGGGCTGCGGACAATAGGCTCATCGATGAAAGGGACGAAATCAGGAGAAAGGTGACCGCGGAGGTGAAAGAGGGCATTAAGAAAAGCGGAACGCCGTCACAGGACAAATTCGAGGGTATTATTCAGCGTAACTTCGAAGATGACTTATGGAAGGATGAGGCTGAAGCCTGCGTCGAATGCGGAGCGTGCAACACAGTCTGCCCCACCTGCCACTGCTTCCTTCTCTACGACCAGAAGTCCGAAGAGGCAATGGAGCGGCTGAGAGTGTGGGATTCATGTATGATAAAGGATTTTGCGCTCGTTGCCGCCGGGGTGAACCCTCGACAGTGGCTGTGGATGAGGCTGAGAAACCGATTCGAGAAAAAGTTCGATTTCTTTCCAAAACTCACGGGATTTTATGCATGCACAGGATGCGGGCGGTGCGTGTCGGCATGTCCCGCAAAAATAGATATAAGAAAGGTTTTACAGAGGCTCGTAGAAGATGTCACAAAACAACCCGTATAGGCCGATAGAAGCAAAGGTTCTTGAGGTCATCACCGAGACGCCGGCCATCAGGACGATACGGCTGGGGCCGAAACAAGAGATTCCGTTCAAGACCGGCCAGTTTATAGAACTGACGATCCCCGGTGTCGGCGAGGCCCCGTTTACGCCTTCGTCACGCCCCTGGGTAAAGGAGATAGTGGAGGTCACGGCCATGAAAGTGGGGAAGGTGACCGAAAGCATCCATAGACTGAAGACGGGCGATACCGTGGGGCTCAGGGGGCCTTTCGGAAACGGTTATCCCCTCGATACGTTTTTAGGGCAGGAAGTCCTCGTTGTAGGGGGCGGGTGCGGATTTGCTCCTATCAGGAGCCTGATGTACGAGTTCTTCGACCGCTCCGGGGATTTCAAGAAACTCTTCTTCAGGGGAGGGTGCAAGACACCGAAGGATTTCCTCTATAAGGAGGAGACCGCCGAGTGGGCAGCTAGAAAAGACATAGATGTCGTGCTCACGGTTGATGAAGGCGACGGGAGCTGGAAGGGAAAGGTAGGCCTTGTGACCACCATACTCGACAGCATCGACATGGACGTAAAAAGCGGCTACGCGGTTGTATGCGGACCTCCTGTTATGATGAAGTTCGCCACCGGAAAGCTGAGGGAGATGGGTTTTCAGGACGGGAACATCTACCTCTCTATGGAGAGGAACATGTCCTGCGGGATCGGAAAGTGCGGGCACTGCAGGCTCGGGCCCTATTACGTGTGCAAGGACGGGCCTGTCTTTCAGTACAGCGCCATCAAGCATTTTCCTGATATATGGGATTAATGATCTCCATGCGAATGATACGCCAATAGGTTGGCTTCGGGTGCGCCGGCGTCGTCGACTGGTCCCGATTGCGGAACGTTGGGTGAAATCGTTATATAGTCGAAGGGCGGGATCGGTTTATATCCGCCGTTAATAAAAAATTTTTGTCTTACAGGAACAAATACCACTGTTTCGAGGCGTCGTATGAGTACAAGTGCAGAGCAGATTCACAACAGAATGTTCAGCCTTCTGTCCGAACAAGGAGACAAAACAAGGCTTTTTATCGATCTGGACGTGTGCGGCACCGGAGAG
>DATKZJ010000093.1:0-3370 GCA_035527995.1 Spirochaetota bacterium
CTGGAAGAAGCACTCAAGCTCCAGGAGGAGTACAAAAAGGTCAACGTGCCGCTAAGGCTCGGGGAAGTCATGGTAGAGTCCGGGGTCAGCACAGCGACGAAAGTTTCCGATGCCCTGCACCGTCAGCGTGACAGATATATAAGGTCCAACACCATAGGGCAGATCCTGCTCGAGCTTGAATACGTGACGCGTCAGCAGCTCGATGAAGCGATGGAAGCCCACCTGGATATTCTCGCGCCGCTCGGGGAGGTCCTCGTGGAAGAAGGGATCTGCACACAGGAGCAGATCGACAGGGCGTACAAACTCCAGCTCATACGCCGGGTCTCCGCCATCAGGCGTCCGCTTTCCTCGCAGTTCGATCCTCTCAACGTCATGGAGCTCCTCGTGGAAGAGGAGGTTGATCCTATCATCAGTGAGAATGATGGCTGCGGCTGCGATCAGTGCAGGGCGAACGTTGTTGCTGTATCGCTCAACAAGCTTGCCGCACGATACATGAGCGATATGGAATCTCTCCTGAGCCAGCTGGACAGCTACCGGGAGGAGTACAGCGAGCTCATACGAGAAAGAATAGTAAAAGCCGTAGAACAGGTGAAGAAAAGCCCGAAGCTTTCGTGCAGGAGCAAAGCCGCCGTTCCTGCGGGAGAGATACTGGGGAACGTCACCGCCCACATTTCCAACCGTCACGTACACCTTACGCAGGAGCATGTCGAGGCTCTTTTCGGTCCGGGCTATGAGCTCACAAAGTGGAAGGATCTCGTGCAGCCGGGACAGTATGCGGCTAAAGAGACGGTTGTCCTCGAAGGACCGAAGGGAACGATCGAGCGTGTCAGGGTGCTCGGGCCCCCGAGATCGGCGTCACAGGTGGAGATTTCGGGTACCGACCAGTTCAAGCTTGGAATACATGCGCCGGTCCGAGAATCGGGAAAGCTCGACGATACGCCCGGAATAGATGTCAGGGGGCCGAACGGAAAAGTAACGCTCGAAAGGGGCGTCATAAGGGCGTGGCGTCATATCCATATGACTCCCGATGACGGAGAAGATTTCGGCCTGAAGAACGGCAATGTGGTGAACGTCCGCCTCAAGGGCGACCGCACGACGATAGGCGAAGAAGTGCTCGTGAGGGTCACGGACACATCCGCGCTCGAGATGCACATCGATACCGACGAGGCGAACGCCGCAGGCGTGCCGATGGAGTCCCTCGGCGAGGTGCTTGCTCCCGCGTGACCTTCGGTCTTCACCGAGATGCCCGCCCTCAGAACTAAACCGCTTAAAGTGTTTCGACGAGAACCACTGTCGGGTATTCGGATCCTAACCCTCATTTTTCACAAATCAAAGTAAATAATAAGAAAAATGGGGGTTTTTAAGGCTTTACGATAACATGAATCTCGGCTCGTCGTCAGAGCGTACTGGAAGGCTCGCCTCGCTGAGATAGGTCAAAAACTTCCCCATCGATATCTTCTTTCCCCTGCAGTCGCCTGCGATGAAGTGCTGTTTCAAAGGGCCGAGATTCCGGATGAGATCCATGTCGCTCGAGTAGGCGCTTATTGCATCGAGGCCTTTTTGTGTGAGCACGAAAACCGGGATCTTACGTGTGATCTGGAGGATCGCTTCAGGTCCCACCATGCTCCTCACCTCTTCGGACGCACAGCTCCACACCACATCCGCGTGTTCGCGGATCTCCATCGCGCGTTCGCTCGATACTCCGGTAGAGCACACGAGGAAGATTGTGATGGTTACGCCATATTTCTCCTCTATCCTCCGGAACTCTTCCAGCCTTTCGTCCATGAAACCGTTGACCGTAACTGCGAAATTTTTATAACCGAGCCGTGCCGCTTCTTTGGCAGCTCCGATCTGGTCAATCCTCGCGTCTTTGAAGGGGGCCGGGCTGCCGAGCCTCTCGAGCCTTTCTATGAGCCGTGGTATCGGGGAGGTGTAGAACATGCCGTTCATCCTCGCCCCGATCCCCTGGACGACTTCCGGAGTGGAAGCTATAACGCTCCCTGCGCCGTCGCACGCAACAACAGCTGCATCGATCGCCTTTTTTTTCAGGGCGTACATGAGGATCTCTGAGGCGCCGTACGGTATGGCGATCCTGTTATGCTCGATCTTTCTATCGGCGGTGAAAAACCCGAGCTTCGCGATCTTCTCCTCGATCCCCTGTTTTATAAGCCTTTTTATCGTCTCCCGGTCAGGCGGATCCGGGACCGGTATGTGTCGGTACAGCTGCCGGGCGAGCGGGCAGTAGGTCATGGACGGGTCTGTGATCTTGATGACCTTGCCGTTCGATATGGCGACGAAGGATGAGAAGAGCCTGATGATGTGGAGATCATCGTAATTGCCGGGGTCGATTCCGATCTTTTTCAGAAGCTGTTCTGTGTTCATGTCCCTTGGGTTTCCGGTTTAATCAAAGCCTGAGATAAAATACGGTTGAATATGCGATAAATCGAGGAATAAAGGTTTGCGGGCCGTTCCGGAGGACTATACACCCGGTGAACTGAACTTCTTCCCATCCTTCTTGCATATCATCCCTATCACCTTGCGGCCTGACTGCGCGGAAGGAGGGAGGCCGCCGCCCGGCTCGACCCACTGGCCGGCCATGAAAAAGTTATCCAGTCCCGGTAGGGTTTTCGGCATTCCCTTGCCGAAGGACATCTTCATGGTTTCCTTTGTGAAAAGCCAGCCCTCCATGGAGCCTTTCCAGTTGCCTGTGTATCTCTCGGTGGTGAGGGGTGTTGCGACGTCGACAACCTCCACGTCCTTCGCGAAGCCCTTCCACCTTTTATCGAGGATACTGATAACCGTGTCGGCGATCCGTTTCTTTTCGCTTTTATATGCGGCACTGTCGGCTGAAAGCTTCTTCCAGTATTCATAGTCCGAGTCGAATAACACGAGCACGACGGACTTTGTTTTCGGCGCCAGGGTGGGATCGTAGCAGTAGTGATGGTATGCCATCGGCTCCCTCTTCTCCTCCGCTACGAGGATCGGTTCTTCGAGCGGGAAGAAGAGCATGGGGGGCTCATCCGAAAGGTCGCGTTTTGTCCCGATAGAGACCTGGACGTTGCCTCTGAAAATCGGAAGGTCCCTGTACCACCCTTTGATCTCGTCGTTTACATATTTACCTTCGAGCATGTCGAATATCGTCCTGTGGCCGTCTGCGGCGGAGATGACGTATTCTGCCCTTGCTTCGGTTCCGTCTGAGAGGTGTACCCCGACCGCGTGATCGTTTTCTACGATTACCTTCTCTACAGGGCTTTTATACCTGATCTCACCGCCTAGGTCGAGATAGCGTTTCTCGATCCTCTTCGAAAACTCCAGAGACCCTCCCACAGGATAGCCTGCGTCCCGGTTGTGCATCCATGCGACTGTCATG
>DATKZJ010000094.1:0-8563 GCA_035527995.1 Spirochaetota bacterium
AGATTCAGGCGCTTTATCGTCTCATTCTTCGGGACGCCTTCGCTGTCCCATCCCCGCTCATCGTAATACTCGTCGAGCATCTCGTTGTACATCTCACGGGTGAGATACTTCCCCTCTATCGGACCGGACGGCACCTTCTCCAGTACGGTGCGCTGCGGCAGCTGATCGTCCTTTCTGCGTACACCTTCCCGGTTCAGTATCATACGCTCGAGATTGTAGATCCTCGTTCCGATCTCCATCAGGTCCGATGTAAATCCGTACCCCGTTACCGCCTCCATGACGTCGCTCTGCGGTTGTTCCCGAAAATCCATGGATCCGCGCACGACTGTGCAGACTCCGAGACTGTCAACATACGCACGGTTGTCCTGTATCTGCATCACGAGCTTTCCTTTTCCGGTGGTGGCCCAGCGGTCATAATCACCGGACTGGAGCTCGGCCCGTATGGTCCAGCCCCCGACATTATGGCATGCGCCGCGGCTCGACGTCCCGTAGGTCAGTGCATTACCGTAAAAACCGCGAGGATCGTACGCGGCATACGGCATCCCCTTCACGGCCAGGACGTAGGGGCTCCATTCCGGGTGGGCTTTCAGAATCCCCCTCGCTCCTTCTGCGAGGAGGTCGCCTATCCCTCGTCTCTCCGCTATAAGCCTGAGGAGCTCAACCATCGCCTCTCCGCTGCCGAATTTCGCTTCTATACCGCAGGTGTCCTCTTTCGTTATAAGCCCGCGTTCGTAGAGCTCCATCGTCAGGCCCACGAGGTTGCCGCCCGACATCGTATCGATTCCCATCCTGTCGCAAAGCTGGTTTCCGGCAATGATAGCAGCAAAATCGTCGACGCCGCAATTCGGCCCGAGAAGGGCCACTGTCTCATATTCGGTCCTCGCGCGTGCCCCCTTGAAAGGCCCATCCTTTACTTCCGATACCATACCGCACCCCACAGGGCAGTTGAAGCAGTGAAAGTTCTTTACGTAGTAGTTCTCCTTCATGGCGTGTGCATTGACGCTGTCGGCCCCTTCGAAGAATGTCGTCTGGAAGTTCCGCGTCGGCATGCACCCGAACTCGTTGATAGCTTCGATGTACTGGGGGGTCCCGTATTTCGTATGGTTGGCGCGTGATGTCCGGAGGTCCTTGACTGCATCCTTCCATATAGCGCTGACACGCGCAGGATCAGCAACAGGCACCTTGCCGGAACCCTTCACCGCGATTCCCTTCAGCCGCTTGGATCCGAGAACTGCACCGGCTCCCCCTCTTCCGAATGCCCTGTTGTCAACATTTATAAATGAGATGCGAACGAGACGCTCTGCAGCAGGACCAATGGACAGACAGCCTGCGCGGGTATCGTCTATCGCCTCTTTCAGACGTTCGAGTGTTTCATCGGATTCGAGCCCCTTCCATGAGGTTGCATCATGGAAGCTCACCTTCCCGTCTTCGATCAGAATATAGGACAGGTCATCCGCTCGCCCTTCCACAATGAGGCCGTCGAATCCGGCCCGTTTCAGCTGCGGGCCGAAGTCCCCTCCGCAGTTGGAGCAGAGGTACCCGCCCGTCTCCGGGGATTTTGTGGCAAGCTGGAACTTTGTCGTTGACGGCAGTCTCACCCCTGTCAGAGGCCCGGTCATGAAGATCACCCTGTTCTCTTCGTCGAACGGATCCACATCAGGACCTATCTCGTTGTAGTAGATTTTGGCCGCAAGCCCGCGTCCGCCGAGAAGGAGCTTCAGGTCCTCATCGTCTATCTCTTCTGTTCGGTACTCCTTCTTCGTAAGGTCCACCCGAAGTATCCTGCCCATGTAACCGCCTTTGAACTCTTTCATCTACGTTCCTCCTCCTGCTTTATTACCAGCTATCAAAATAGGTTCTTATGAATTATGCGTCCCTTGCTATCCGTATATCTTTTCGTAACGATATTCCAAAAAACCATCAACGGATGGCCCCATAGTCCTTAACCTGTATATGATGCTCCACTCACAAACCACTTAAATGGGTGTTTTAAGTTTTTCTCACTGTATACTCATATAAAATATTGCCACCCCATAGTGTTAGCCCGGTTGTCATAGGATCTGTGAGAAAACCGTATTAATCCTCAAAATACTGTAACCGTACGATAGGTTTCATACAGCCTGCTCTATTGAAGCATGCGCCCGTATCTCGGATTTTCTATCATCTCCGGCTTGCCGTTCTTCTCGACCACCACGTATCTGAAACCGCTCGTCTCGATGCTGCCGTAGTCGTGTCCGGCGTCTCCCGGATAGACCGCAAGCGATATCAGAAGCTCTTCGCCCGTATTGATCGATCGATGCGCGAAATCCCCGGGTACATACACTGTCCGTCCGGGACGCATCTCTTCGAGATAGTGCTCACCATCCTCCTTCTCCATGAGCATGTATCCCCTTCCACTGAGGCAGTAGTAAACTTCTGCAGTGTCCCGCCTCGCGTGGAAGTGCCCCTTCGTCATAAAGTATTCGTCTCCGATCTTCCCGGGGTGCGTTATGCTCGAGCAGAACTGTATATCTCCGTCCCTCTGCGGGATCTCTTTCTCGTATACCTCATAGACGAGCACGTCACCCCTCTCCTTCAGGTATTTCTCCGCAGCATCGGGGTCGATCCACATTTTCGTGAGTTTGTTCAAATATCTCTCGATGTGGTTGTCGAAATCGTCCATGATCGCGTCCTTCGGGTCCCATCCCACAGAGAACGGCTTGACTACCATATTATTGGATATCACTGGCTTCATTTTCTCCTCCGTTGACTCCTCTATCGATTATCCTCTCACCCGCTTTGCAATCGCTATGGCTTCCTGGGCGTTCTTTTTGATATCATCCCACCTCTTCTCGGATATCAGGTCCTTCTTGGCTATCCAAGTTCCTCCCACGGAGAGAACCTGCGGCAGGGCGAGATACTCTTCGAGGTTCTTTATATTGACTCCCCCGGTGGGTATGAATTTCACCCCGAGATGCGCGTACGGTGCCGACACGGCCTTTATCATCGCGGTACCTCCGGAAGCCTCTGAGGGGAAGAACTTCAGAACGTTCGTTCCTAAACTGAGGCCCTGCTCTATCTCAGACGGAGTCAGTACTCCGGGGAAGAAAGGAAAACCGATCTCGTTCGCCCTCTTCAGGATATCAGGATTCAGTCCCGGCGAGACACCGAACACTGCGCCGCACTCTTTCGCTTTCTCGAGGTTCTCGATCGAGAGTATAGTTCCGGCGCCGAGGAGTATATCGGGCCGCTGTTTTTTCAGCTCGCTGATAACTTCCGCCGCCGCTTCCGTCCTGAAGGTGATCTCTGCAACTGCGAGCCCCCCCTCGATAAGCGCGTCAGCCATCGGCAGCGCGAGATCGGGAGATTCTATCGCAATAACAGGAACAACCCCCATCTTCCACATCCGCTCTTTGAGTTTTTCTAATTCCACAGTGATTTCCTCCCATAATATTATTTAAGTGTGTTGATTATATTTTCGATTGCCCCAACAGTCGCCCGGTCCACGCTCTCGAGCGTAAAGCCACCGAGATGCGGAGTCGATATTACCCTTTCATGCTTCACGAGGCTGTAATCCTCGGGCGGCTCCTTCGTGTAGACATCGGTGGCCACCCCTGCGATCTGCCCGTCGTTGAGAGCGTCTAAAACCGCCTTTTCGTCGAGAAGGCTCGCCCTTGCGGTATTGACGATATAAGCCCCCCTCTTCATCTTCCCTATGACCTCTTTTGTGATTACCGGCTCGCCGGACGGGTTTGCCGGGCGATGCAGGCTCACCACGTCTGACCCGCCGAGGAGCTCATCGAACGACACCCATCTGAAATCGTCGGACGGCGCAAACGACCGGTCTGGATTCCTCCTGAAAGCAAGGACCTTCATCCCGAGTCCCAGCGCCCGGACCGCGGTCTCTTTTCCTATCAGCCCGCATCCCACGAGCCCCAGTGTCCTTGTTTCGATCTCCATCCCCTTCTTCCGCTCCCACTCCCCGTTCTTCATCCTGCTGTCATGAAACGGAATCCAGCGTGCGAGGGCGAGCACAAGCGATATGGTGAGCTCGGCGACACCTTTTGCATTGGCGCCTTCAGTCCTGCAGATCTTTATGCCGAGCCTTTCGCATGCGGCCTGGTCGATGTTGTCAATCCCGCTCCCGTTCCTCGATATGACCTTCAGCTCTTTCGCAGCTTCCAGAACCTTATCTGTTATCATCTCAACACCGGCGAGATACCCGACACACCCGGGAAGTTTTTCTAAAAGCTCCTCCTCAGACGGCTGCTTTCCCGGAGTGGTGAGCACGATCTCGTACCCTGCCTCTTTCAGTATCTCAAAGGATGGGTGGCCGTCCCTTGTCAGTGACCTCGGTGATATAAGTATTTTGCTCATGGCCTTATCCTTTCATAATATATCAGATTATTTACGGAGATCAAAAAAACTCGATCAGTGTTTTCAGCCCCTCTCCACCCATTGCATATTCAAAAGCCTCCCTTATCATGTCTATCCTGAAGCGCCTGCTTATGATAGAGGCGGTATCGATCCTCTTGTCCTCCATCAGCTTTACGGACTTGTAGTAGTCGGACTGTGCGTACCTCGTGGTACCCGTGACCACGAGACCGTTATAGTGAATGAGGTTCGTATCAAGCTCGACGAGCTGTTTTCCCATTGGAAGGCCCCCGAAGAGGTTTATCCTTCCGTTCTTTGCCGCCATGCGGAGCGCCTGCTGCTGTACTTCCGGAACAGGACACGCGGTGATAATAACATCCGCCCCGATACCGTCCGTGTGCTTCATCACCGCTCCAACGAGGTCCTCCCTGCCCGAGTTTATCAGGATGTCGGGTCTGTACCGCTTTACAAGCTCGAGTCTCGAATCCGAGATGTCGGCCATCATGACCCTTCCCGCACCGGCAAGCCTTTGCGTCTGTAGGTGAAGCACCCCCATCGGCCCCGTACCGACGATGAGGACATCGTCGCCGGGCTGCGTCCCGACAGAGCGGTAGGCCAAAGTAGGTACATGCGAGAGGCTCCGCCAGACAGGCCTCTTCAAATCCCGTCTTTTCACTGAATGGCACGAGGTCTCCCTGCTCGATCGCCTTTCGGCCTACCTTCATGTATTCCGCAAAGCCGCCGTCGAGCGTGATCCCGAACGCTTCGTAATCCGGACACATGTGGTGCCGGCCTGTTCTGCAGTACCTGCACGCCCCGCAGCCGATATTCGGGGCAACCGCCACCCGCATCCCCTTTGTATAGCCGGCCACATCTTCACCGACCTCCCAGACCTCACCCGAGAGCTCGTGCCCAAGCACTCTTTTCTCTCCCTCCTCTATTCTATGGTGGCCGCTTTTGTATATCCTGAGGTCTGTGCCGCATATAGCCACTGCCCTCACCCTGACGAGGACCTCGTCCCTGGAGATCGCAGGCTTCGCGATCTCACGGCATTCGATCTTCTTTATACCGCTGTATACTGCAGCGAGCATTACTATACCTCCACCGGGGTCCCTTCCCGTATCGAGCGGTTTGCCGCGACAACCGCCGCTACCGCAGCCTGCCCGTCTTTCCCTGTTACGAGAGTCGGTTTGTCTTCGAGTACGCTGCGGATGAACGATCTCATCTCGTCGAGATACGCGTCCTTGAAACGGTTCCTCCATGACCGATGAGCGTTCTCCCGGATCACGCCCTTTTTATCGCAGCTGAAGAAGGCCTCTCCCTTTGTTTCGCCTATCGATATGAGCCCCCTTGTGAGGACGATCTCGGTTCTCGCGTCATACCCGTAGTCCGCGGGGCAGGTTCCATCGATCGTGCCGATCACGCCGTTTTTGAAGCGGACCGTACACACGACGTTATCGTAGAAATCCGGATGCTCTTTTAAAAGATCTTTTGTCTTTCTGTTACTCGCCTCTGCAAACACCCGGCCGTATTCGCCTCCAGCCAGCCAGCGCGTCGAATCGAAATCGTGGCTGTTCACCTCGCCGAGAAGCCCGTTGCTCTCCTTAACATCGTATGTCCACGGGGGCGGCAGACCAGGCCCCCTGCCGACGGACTTGATGATCATGGGCTCTCCGAGCTTCCCGCTCTCTATGATCTCTTTCGCCTGGAGAAACGGAGGATCAAACCTTCTCATAAAACCGATCTGCAGCTTTACACGAGAACTCTCGGCGGCCCGGCTCATCTCTTCGGCATCCCTGACATGGATGGCCATCGGCTTCTCACAGAATACGTGCTTCTTCGCTTCGGCGCACTTTATAACGATATCCCTGTGGGTAAATGTCGGAGTCACGACAATGACCGCGTCGAACATGTCCTCCGAGAGGGCGTCATCGAGGTTCGTGTAAAGCGAACCCACACCGAGCTCTTCGCCCCGCTCTTTCAGAACATCCCTGCTGCTGTCCACTATGGCGGTCAATGATGCCTGCTTGATATTATGCACTACGTTTTTCGCATGCACGAGTCCTGCGCGCCCGGCCCCTATGAGACAAAACCTTATCTCATCCATCTGACACATCCTGACACCCCCCTGATACCTTGCATAAAATAAATTTTTATACTGATTAATAAAATAAAATTAATTTTCTATACTGTCAATGGATTTTCGTTCTATTTAACCGAAGCATACGAAAATCTTCGCTAAAGAATACGTACCGGTCGCGGTTCGTTACATTACGGGCCATTCGCCGCTTAAAAATGTCGCACTGTACAAACGAGGCTCGTGAAGCGATAATGCAGCTCCGCCCTGCCGTTTGTACCCGGTACTGTAGTCCTGCTCGAACGGTTATCCTGAAAAAACCGTTTTCAGCTAAATATCCACCCGCTTTCCGCTCTCGGCCGATTGCAGCCCCGCATCGAGCACCTGGAGACCACGCATCCCGTCGTAAAAGTTCGGCGTTATCTCTTCATCTTTATAAATTGCATTGATAAAATCCACCACGCCGTGCACGAACTCGTGCTCATACCCGATGATATGCCCCGGAGGCCACCAGTTTGCGACGTAGTCGTGAACAGGTTCTGTCGCCAGAATGGTTCTGAAACCCTGTGCGTAGTCAGGATCGCCTTTGGAGAAGAACTTGAGCTCGTTCATGCGTTCGAAATCGAACAGGAGGCTTCCCTTGCTGCCGTATATTTCGAAGTAGTTGTAGTTCTTTCTTCCGGGTGCAAACCTCGATGCCTCAAAAGAGCCGAGGGCGCCGTTTTCGAATTCTACCAGCATGAACGCCGCATCTTCCACAGTCACCTTTCCCTTCTCCGTGCCCTTGGACTCCGCCTTAAACGTGCCTGACGCGACCTCGTCCGGGAGGGGCCTCTCTCCCACGAACTGTTTTGTCATGGCCACAACGGACTTTATCTCACCAACGAGGTAGCGCGCGAGGTCGACGGAGTGAGAGTTCAAATCTCCCTGAGGACCGGACCCCGCGGTCTCCTTTTTCAAATGCCACGTGAGAGGAAAGTTCGGATCGGTAATCCAGGACTGCAGATATGCCCCTCTCCAGTGATATATCTGCCCTATTCTGCCCTCGTCAATAAGTCTTTTGGCAAGCCTTACCGCGGGACACCGTCTGTAGTTATGGTTAAGGTAGTGTTTTACCTTGGCTTTTTCGGCCGCCTCATACATCTCCTTCGCCTGTTTGTAGCTCAGCGCGAGGGGCTTTTCACAGAATATGTGCTTCCCGGCCTTCGCCGCCTCTAGGGCAACATCGTGATGAAGGTACTGGGGAAGGGAAACGTCGATGATGTCGATATCATCTCTTGCCACCATTTTTTTCCAGTCGGTTTCTATCTCCTGCCAGCCCCACCTCCGGGCAAACTCTCTCAAAGGTTCCTCGTGACGTCCGCATGCAACCTTCATCACGGGTTTCATCGGAAGATCGAAGAACAGGGGGGCCTTTATCCACGCATTGCTGTGAGCCTTCCCCATAAACTTGTATCCGACAATCCCTACATTTAACTCTTTCATAATTTCCTCCGTTTATCATGTGCCTGGTATATAGAAAAGCATCCTGCTACTTCCTCTCAACGGCCCTCGCAATTCTCTTCAGCTCCTTGACGCTTCTGGCAACAGCCTTGTCTTCGTTGTTGTTAAAATCCGGATGCAGAAAATCTATTTCCACGGCAAGAAAGCCTTCGTAACCGCTGTCATCGAGCAACTGTGCAAGTTTCTGGTTGTTCACGATACCGCCGTCTCCGACCGGCGTGCAGGAGAAGAAATACCATTCGTTCACAGGGGCTCCCTTCTGGACCCTCAGGTCTTTAATGTGGGTCGCGTATACATATTTTGCGATTTTCTCCATCGACGATACGGGATCATCGAGCACGCGGACGAAGTTCCCTGTATCGAAGTTTATACCGAAGTAAGGAGAGTTTACGTTCTTTACTATGCTAAGTATCTCATCCGAGTTAAAATCGATATGGTTCTCGACTGCGAGCTTTACATCATGCTTCTTTGCCTCTTGTACGGCCTTTGAAAACATATCCGAGAGCTTTTCTATCTGGGGACCGTGCGGCTCAAATCTGAACATATGGCTGCTTCCGACAACCCTCATGGTCTTTGCGCCGATTGCCGCCGCGTACTGGATAGAGTTCATCATTTCGTCGAACATCTTTT
>DATKZJ010000095.1:0-5457 GCA_035527995.1 Spirochaetota bacterium
ACAATCTGGGGAATCATCAACAGAGGAGGGGAGCAGGCTGCTCAGCACTCCCAGGCCCTGCACTCCCTTTTTACTCACATCCCCGGGCTGAAGGTGGTTATGCCCAGCACTCCATACGATGCAAAGGGGCTGCTCGTTGCAGCTGTACGTGACGACAACCCTGTACTGTTCGTCGACGATCGATGGCTGTACGAGATTGAGGGTGATGTGCCTGAAAAGCTCTTCACTGTTCCCATCGGGAAGGCTTCTGTGATAAGGGAGGGGACGGATGTATCCGTCATTGCGAATTCCTACATGGTGCATGTTGCGCTGAAGGCGGCTCAAACCATTTCCGATGAAATCAGCGTAGAGGTTATCGATCTGCGTTCCCTGAAGCCACTAGACACCGACCTCCTCTTCGAATCAGTGCGCAAGACAAAAAGAGCCGTTGTCGCTGATGCGAGCTGGAAAACGTGCGGCATATCAGCGGAGATTTCTTCGCTGCTTTCTGAGAACCTGTTCGGCTCTCTCAAGGCGCCGATTAAGAGGGTCGCCCTCCCCGACATTCCTGCTCCTGCGGGAACCGTATTGGAGAAAGCGTACTATCCGGATGCAAAAACGATCATTTCTTCGATAAAAGAGATCTTGTAGAGGGGTTAGGAAGAATGGCATACAGGGTGCCCTTTGTAGATCCCGGGAAGAACTATAGAAACATTAAGGATGAGATCGATGCCGTCTATAACGAGGTGATGTCGAAAGGAGATCTCATCATGAGGCATCAGCTTGCGGCATTCGAGCAGAACTTTGCGAACTTTGTCGGTACGAAGTACGCGGTGGGTCTCAACAGCGGCTATCATGCGCTGCTTCTCTCTCTCATTGCAGGGGGTATTTCCGGGGGGGACGAGGTGATTGTGCCTGCACACACCTTTGTTGCGACTGCCTCCGCAGTGGTGAATGCGGGAGGGACTCCGGTGCTTGTCGACGTCGGCCCCGACTACAATATAGACACAGGGAAGATCGAAGAGAAGATCACACCGAACACGAAGGCAATCATACCCGTACACCTCAACGGCCGCATGGCCCGGATGGATACCATAGCTCATCTCGCCGATCGGTACAACCTTATAGTCATAGAGGATGCGTGCCAGTCCCTCGGAGCGAGCTTTGACGGAAAAAATGCCGGGTCTGTCGGACTGACGGGCTGCTGGAGTTTTTATCCGTTCAAGATCCTCGGGGGGTACGGAGACGGCGGTGCCATTACGACGAACGATCCGGAGGTGGCAAGAAAGGCGGCCCTCCTGCGCTACAACGGCGAGGACAGAGAAACAGGGGAGTATCATTACCATGGAATGACCTGTCTTCTGGACAATCTGCAGGCTGCGTTTCTCGATGTAAAGCTGCGACATATGCCCCGCTGGATAGAAAGGCGGCGTGCGATCACAGAGAAGTACAGGGACGGGTTAGGCGGGATAGAGGGACTTTTTCTTCCGCACTTCGAAGACAAAAGGTACTATGATGTGTACCAGAACTACGTCATCCGTACGGATCGCAGAGATGAGCTGGCCTCCTATCTCGAGGAGAACGGGGTGGAGGTCCTGATTCACTGGAGAAGACCGTACTATAGCTATGCCGAGCTCGGGTTTATTGAGCGAGACTTTCCGGAAACAGAATCGATCTCAAAACAAGTTCTCTCCTTGCCGATGAATGTAGAGATAGAAGACGCGCAGGTGGAGTATGTGATTAAATACGTGAGAAGGTTCTTTAAAAAGTAGGTTCGCTTGGGAAATGAATATTTGAAAAAATGAGTTTCTTTAAAATGGGCGGTTTTGTCATTACGAGCCGAAGGCGACTGTTGAGTTCGAAGAACGAAACTGAATGACAATTCATCGTCTCTTTTTATTGAATTAGATATTCGTTTTCGGATGATTTTAAATAATAAAACGAGGTGCATCTCAAAGTGAAAGCACTCTCCTATATTACCGACCAGTTTACCGAATCCGTGATCCGTGAAATGACGCGGATATGCGACTCTGTCGGAGGGGACAACCTGTCTCAGGGTATGCCGGACTTTGAAGCACCCGCTGAAATCAAAGAGGCTGCCATAGAAGCAATAAGGAAAGACTGCAATCAGTATCCGGTCACTTTCGGACAACCCCGGCTTAGAGAGGCGATTGCCGTGAAGGTGGAGAGGTATAACAGGATATACTGCAATCCCGATACGGATATAACCGTGACCTGCGGCTCAACAGAGGCTATGATATCGACCCTCAAGTCGATAATTAACCCGGGAGAGGAAGTTGTAATATTCGAACCTTTTTACGAGAACTACGGGCCCGATACTATCCTCTCCGGGGCGACGCCGCGCTTTGTGACGCTCTACCCTCCGCACTGGGGGTACGATCCGCAAGAGCTGGAAGCAGCATTCAATGAAAAAACGAAGGCCATCATCATAAACACGCCGAACAACCCGACAGGGAAGGTTTTTTCAAGAGAGGAGATGGAAGAGATCTCAGAACTGTGTATGAAATATGACTGTTATGCCGTGACAGATGAAATCTACGAGCATATCGTATATAATGGAAGAAAGCATGTGTCCATAGCCTCGCTCCATGGTATGAATGACCGGACGATCACCATAAACTCCATATCGAAAACATACTCCGTAACAGGCTGGAGGGTCGGCTGGGCCATAGCGAGTAAGGAGATCACATCGAGAATCCGAAAGGTCCATGATTTTTTAACGGTCGGTGCGGCCACGCCGCTGCAGAATGCCGCAGTTGTTGCTTTGCGCATGGACGAAAGCTACTATGAGAAACTCTGCGCACGCTACCTCAAGGCGAGGAATTTTCTTTTCCAATTAATAGAAACATGCGGGTTCAAGCCTTATATGCCGGAAGGCGCGTACTATATAATGACGGACGTAGATGATCTTATGAAGAAGTTCGGCGTGGAGGATGATTTTTCCTTCAGCAGGAAGCTTATAGAAACTACAAAGGTGGCGACGGTCCCTGGATCATCTTTCTATGCAACGGCGGGGAAGGGGAAAAACCAGGTTAGATTCTGCTTCTGTAAAAAGGAAGAAACATTAAAGAGGGTGGAAAAGCGGTTCAACCTGCTGAAAAGTATGTAGAAGTTATTGCAGTAATGGGCCCTTTAGTGCAAAATCTGGAGTGAAAAGTGGAGATAGTCTACAGGGTAAGCAAAAAGAGGTCGCTTTTCATCCTGACAGATCTCTTATTGATAGTCGCTTCCTATGCAATCTCGTATGTCCTGAGGTTCTATCCGGACCTCGGTCAGCACCTGTTTCTCCTGGACACGATCCATTTCATTTTATTGCTTTTCCCCTATCTTTTCACTTTCTATATCTTCCAGATCTACAGAATCATCTGGGAATATTCCAACATCAATGATGTGTACAAGCTCGGCCTGGCGAATATTACCGGATTCTTACTGTTCATCTTTATCGTGTTCGTTTTGAGGCTGCACTACTCGAGATTGGTATTCATTCTCACCTTCTTCTTCATACTGATAGGGACCATATTCTACAGGGTGCTGATACGGGATTATTTTTCAAAGAGGAGGAACAGGAACAATCATAAAGAGAAGGCTGGTGAGGGTGTCCTGACCGAGAGGAGAATTCTGATAGCAGGAGCAGGCGAGGCGGGAAGAACAATTCTTGCTGAGTTGTCGAGAGAGGGCCTGGGCAAAAACGTCGTGGGGTTCATCGACGACGACCCTCTGAAAATAGGGAAAATTTTAAACGGTAAAAAGATCTTCGACAATACGGGGAACGTAGATAAAGTGGCGGCCGATAACAATGTGGACGAGGTGCTGATTGCCATGCCGTCTGCCGGATCCGAGGTTATCAACAGGATGGTAACTCATATAAGAAGGACAGCTAAAGATATCTCCATCAAGACTCTCCCTTCCATCATAGAGCTTCTGGGCAAGAGGCCCCTTATAGGCTCATTGAGATCTATCAGTATAGACGATCTCCTCGGAAGAGAGGAGGTGAAGGTGGATGTTGCCGGTATCGAGAAGAATTACAAGGACAAGGTTGTCCTCGTGACCGGTGCGGGAGGGAGTATCGGGGCGGAGATATGCAAACAGCTCTTAAACTTCAAGATAAAAAAGCTCATCGCAATCGATAGAAGCGAGTTCACTCTCTATACGCTTATCAAGGAGATCCAGAGGGATATGGGATATCTGGGGTATAAACCCGATATCATTTACAGGGTGGTCGATATTAAAGATTCTCATCTCATGGATAAAGTGTACTCGGAGACCAGACCGGACACGGTTTTTCACGCCGCGGCGCACAAACATGTCCCGCTGATGGAGTACAACGAAGCCGAGGCTTTCAGGAACAATGTGGGAGGTACCCTGCAGCTCCTAAACCTCTCGAAAAAGCATAAGGTTGACAAGTTCGTACTCGTTTCTACCGATAAATCCGTCTATCCGGTAAGCGTCATGGGTGTGACGAAAAGGATTGCGGAGCTTGTTACGCTCTACTACCACAATGAAAAGGGGTTGTCGACCGCCATCGTGAGGTTCGGTAATGTCATCGGGAGCAGGGGATCTGTTATTCCTCTGTTTCAGGAGCAGATCAAGAGCGGAGGCCCCGTGACAGTGACCCACCGCGATATGAAGAGATTCTTTATGACTATTCCTGAAGCCTCCATACTCGTGATAAATGCCTCTGTCTATTCAAAAGGGGGAGAAATATTTGTCCTGGACATGGGGAAACAGCACAGGGTGCTCGATATCGCCAGGAATCTCATCAGGTTTTATGGATATGAGCCCGGGAAGGACATAGAAATCGTTTTTACAGGCCTGAGACCCGGTGAGAAGCTTTATGAAGAGCTCTTCTACAAGAAAGAGTGTATGAGAGAAACGGAGAATGAAAAAATTTTGATCCTTGATTCGAGGGGTGAGGATTACAATAAAGCCGCTATAGAGAAGCTCCTCGGGATGGACCTCGACGATGTCTACGGCTACGATGCAAAATCGATACGCTGTTTTATGAAGCAGTTCGTGGCAGAATACGATTTTAATAACTTACATGAATGCAAAGACGATGGTTCGAAACTGGTCAATTGAGATATCTCTTAAACGCTAAGAGAAGGTTGGCTTTCAGTAAAGTTTCCAGCCGGAAAAATCCTGAATATTAAAAGAAGGCAGCCGG
Source organism: Spirochaetota bacterium (assembly GCA_035527995.1). Lineage (GTDB taxonomy): Bacteria > Spirochaetota > B62-G9 > B62-G9 > DRHN01 > JAFGTF01. The sequence continues at coordinate 5,165 of DATKZJ010000095.1, forward strand.
TGAAAAAAATCGTATCATTGAAGGAATTTACGCCCGAGCGGGTCTGCCTTGTTGTAATCTTCGCGCTCACATGGCTCGGGTTCGGGGCGTATACGTCGATACTGCTTATACCCCTTTTCATTCTCTTTCTTCTTTTTAAAAACCGCAGGGTGTATGTGACCCAGACACTGAAGGACAGGCCGTTTATTACCCTGCTCTCTCTGTTTATGCTCAACAATGTAATCTCTTCCCTGCTCTCAATCGACAGGTGGGTTTCGGTGTCTCTCTCTGTACTCTGGTTTTTCCTGATTTTT
>DATKZJ010000096.1:0-16169 GCA_035527995.1 Spirochaetota bacterium
GTAAAAGGAGGGAGAAGGTTCAGCTTCAGCGCACTGATGGTCGTAGGGGATAGGAACGGACATGTCGGTGTCGGCTTCGGGAAGGCAAACGAGGTGTCTGAGGCTATCAGAAAAGGCGTCGAGGATGCAAAAAAGAAGATAGTCACTATAAACATGAAGGGGAACACGATTCCCCACGAAGTTTTGGGACAATTCAAGAGCGCAAAGATCATCATGAAGCCCGCATCTCCCGGTACGGGTATTATCGCCGGAGGGCCTGTTAGAGCGGTTGTGGAGCAGTCGGGGATCAAGGATATCCTGACAAAATCACTCGGTTCAAACAATGCGATCAACGTTGTCAAGGCGACGATGAGCGGTTTGCAGAGCATCATGGACATGGAAGAAATAATGCAGAACCGGGGCAAGACATTCAAGGAGCTTTTTGGATAAAAACATGGCGAAGAAACAAAAGGTGAGAATACAGCTTGTACGGAGTCTTATCGGTGTGCCGGAGAAGCAGCGCAGAGTGGTAAGGGCCCTCGGTCTTGGGAGGCTGGGATCGGTGGTGGTAAAGGAAAAAAACCCCGCTATCGACGGCATGGTATTCAAAGTGAGTCATCTCCTGCAAACTGAGAGGGTAGAAAAATGAGTCTACGGCCACCCTATGGAGCGGTAAGGAAAAGAAAGGTCCTGGGAAGGGGTCCGGGAACCGGGAGAGGTTGTACGTCCGGAAGAGGCAACAAGGGCCAGAAATCACGCTCGGGCTACAAACGAAAGATCGGATTCGAGGGCGGTCAGATGCCGCTTGTTCGAAGGCTCCCGAAGAGAGGTTTCAACAACAGTACGTTCGAACGCCAGTACCAGGTCATCAATCTCAGTGATCTCAACCGTTACAAGAATGGGCAGAAGGTCGACTATGAGGCGCTCCTCAAGGATCGCCTTGTGTGCAAGAAGACCGGATGGGTGAAGCTCCTCGGGAAAGGTGAGCTACAGAAGAAGGTGACCGTGCTGGTTCACAAGGCCTCGAAGAAGGCACAGGAGGCCGTGAAGGCAGCAGGCGGTGAAATACAGCTCGTGGAGAGATAACGAGATTATCTGCTAATCAGGGACACACCATGGCACAGCAAAACAACATAGTGTTAAACATTTTCAAGATTCCGGAGCTCAGGAAGAGGGTACTGTTTACTCTCTTGATGATCGTGATCGTGAGAATAGGTGCCTACATTCCTGTTCCAGGTGTCAACGCAGTTGCCCTGGAGCGACTTTTCAGTCAGACCGCAGGAGGCATTCTCGGGTTTCTTGATCTCTTCGCCGGGGGGGCGATGAGGAGGTTCACTCTCTTCGCTCTCGGCATTATGCCGTATATCTCCGCTTCGATCATTCTGCAGCTTTTGACTGTTGTAATTCCTGTTCTCGAGCGGCTCTCAAAAGAGGGTGAGGTTGGGCGGAAGAAGATACAGCAGATAACGAGAGTGTGCACTATCGGAATTGCAGGTGTTCAGGGGTATGCCCTCACAGTGTTCATGAATTCAAACCCTGAGGTTATCGTCAATCCGGGGCTCGGGTTCACCGTGACGGCGCTTGTTTCGATGATTGCGGGAACGATATTCCTGATGTGGATAGGAGAGCAGATCACGGATAGGGGTATAGGAAACGGAGTGTCTCTCATCATATTCATAGGTATCGTAGCGCGGGTACCTATTGCATTCAAGCAGGTGTACGATCAGCTCAAGCTCGGTGAGCTCAATCCTATCGTGCTTATCGCATCGATCGGGATATTCGTGGGTATTGTTGCATTCGTGATACTGGAACAGCAGGGTCAGAGGAGGATCCCTATACAGCATGCGAAGAAGGTAGTGGGGAGAAAGGTGTACGCGGCCCAGGCGACACATCTACCGCTGAAGATCAACCCGTCGGGAGTTATTCCGATCATCTTTGCTTCATCAATCCTTCTCTTTCCGGCGCAGATTGCCAAGTCGTTCGGTACGAGGATCCCGGCACTCGACAACCTGGCTGCGCTGCTCTCTCCGGGCCGGATACTGTATCTTATATTTTATGCACTGCTTATAATTTTCTTTACTTACTTTTACACGAACGTGCAGCTCAATCCGATAGACATTGCGGATAATCTCAAGAAGGTAGGCGGTTATATTCCGGGAATAAGGCCCGGTATCAATACATCCTCATACCTGCAGAAGGTTCTCAATCGGATCGTACTCCCCGGCTCTATATTCCTAGCCATCATCGCACTCATCCCGACTATCATACAGCGATGGCTGAGACTGCCTCCCGATATGGCGTACCTCATGGGAGGAACGTCGCTCCTCATCATGGTCGGGGTGGATCTCGATACAATGAAGCAGATCGAATCCCACCTTCTCATGAGGCACTACGATGGGTTCATGAAACGCGGCGGGAAGATCAGGGGGAGAAATCTATAATGAATATCGTCCTGCTCGGCGCACCAGGAACAGGGAAGGGAACCCAGGCCCAGTTCATATCTGAGAGACTGGGATTACCGATAATCTCTCCTGGGGATATACTCCGCCAGGAAATGAAAAATAACACAACTCTCGGTAAGAAGGCAGAGAAGTACGTAAAGAGCGGAGCGCTCGTCCCTGACGAGATAATAATCGACATGATCAAGGAGCGCGTGGTCGACCGAACAGGTTCCAAAGGAATTATTCTCGACGGCTTTCCCCGAAACCTCTCTCAGGCGGGGGCTCTGGAACAGATGCTCGGATCGATGGACAAGGTAATAGACAGGGCAATATACTTCTATGCTCCAGAACAAAAGATCATAGAGAGGCTCAGCGGCCGGAGGGTATGCAGAAATTGCGGGGAAACCTACCATGTCGTCTACAACTATCCGAAGTCGGAGGGTGTTTGTGACAAATGCAGCGGAGAGCTGTACCAGAGAGATGACGATAAGCCGGAGATCATACGTCAGAGGCTTGAGACCTATAATAGTGACACAGCTCCAATAATTGACTATTACAGTAAAAAGGATTATTATTTACAGATCAGCGCAGACGATGATATCGATAGTATCAAGGTCAAAATAACGGAAGCATTGGGAGATTAGATGTCTAAGGAGGAGGCAATAGCTGTTATGGGGATAGTGAAGGAACCGCTCCCCAACGCTATGTTTAAGGTCGAGCTTGAAAACGGACATGTCGTTCTTGCTCATATTTCCGGCAAGATGAGGATGCATAATATAAGGATATTACCGGGAGACAAAGTAAGTCTCGAACTTTCTCCATACGATCTTAGCCGGGGCAGGATTACTTACAGGTATAAATAGGGTTAGTCATAATAAAAAGTTTCGGACCTAACGGTCTGTTCAGAATCGAAAGTTCGGCGGTAGAAGGAGTTGGGTTTCATGAAAGTACGGGTTTCTGTTAAACCGATTTGCGATAAATGCAAAATAATCAGACGAAAAGGCGTAGTGAGGATTATCTGTGATAATCCAAAGCACAAACAGCGTCAGAAATAAGAGAGCGAGGAGCAGTATCGAATGGCAAGAATAGCCGGTGTGGATTTACCGAGCAACAAGAGGGTAGAGGTCGCGCTGACTTATATCTTCGGAATAGGGAGATCCAGGGCTCATGAGATAATCAAGGAGTCCGACGTGGATCCTAATACAAGAGTTCACAATCTGACGGATGACGAGATTGCAAGGCTCCGCGGCATCATCGAAAAGAGCTATAAAATAGAGGGCGAGCTCAGGACAGAGACGAGCATGAACATCAAGAGGCTCATCGACATCGGCTCTTATCGCGGATTGAGGCATCGCAAGGGGCTGCCGCTTCGAGGCCAGAGAACCCGTACAAACGCCAGGACCCGAAAGGGCAAGAAAAAGACAGTTGCCGGAAGAAAAAAGTAAAGGGGTATAATTAGTGGCAAAGACGAGCAAGGCAAAGACAAAGAAGAAAGAAAAGAAGAACATAGCCAGCGGTATCGTACACATTCAGGCTACTTTCAATAATACGATAGTAACTATAACTGACAGGCAGGGAAATGCAATATCTTGGTCGAGTGCAGGGAGTCTCGATTTCAGGGGTGCCAAAAAATCTACACCCTTTGCTGCTCAGATCACTGCTGAAGATGCGGCGCGGAAAGCGATGGAGCACGGGCTGAGGGAGGTAGATGTATTCGTCAAGGGCCCTGGCTCCGGTAGAGAGTCGGCTATCCGAACGCTGCAGGTTGTCGGTTTGAAGATAAACATGATAAAGGATGTGACACCGATACCCCATAACGGATGCAGAGCCAGAAAGCGCAGGAGGGTGTAAGAAACGAAGATTGCCGAACCAGGGTCTGATGAATAGCCGAAGGTGTTCGGTAAACATGGTGTGTAGCGCCAGGTTTTCAGGTTCCAGCCAGAAGTTGACCGCATTAGAAAGATTTCGTATAGAAACTATTAAATAGACATAAAAGACGGAGGAAACCATGGCCAGATATTTGGGACCTTCCTGCAGACTGTGCAGGAGGGAGGGACTGAAGCTGATGTTGAAAGGCGACCGGTGCCTTTCAAGCAAGTGTGCGCTTACAAAACACAAGCTTCCGCCGGGCCAGCTCCCGAAAAGAAGGAGAAAGACTTCAGAGTACGGGGTTCAACTCAGGGAGAAGCAGAAAGTAAAGCGCTATTACGGCCTTTTTGAGAAGCAGTTCAAGAGATACTTTGAGATTGCCACAAGGAGGAAGGGAATAACAGGAGAGATTCTTCTCATACTCCTAGAGCAGCGACTCGACAACGTGGTATGCCGTATGCACCTCTCTTCATCGCGGGCCATGGCAAGACAGCTCGTCAAGCACGGCCACGTTCTCGTAAACGGAAGAAAGGTCGACATTCCGTCCTACTTTGTACGTGAGGGAGACGAGATAGCGGTAAAGGAGAAGAGCAAGAAGCTCATTCCCATACTGGAGAGCATGAAGAACGAATCGAGGGTGGGAACTGTGCCCTGGATCGAGGTGGATCCGGACAACCTCAAAGGCAAGCTACTCTACCTTCCCAAGAGGGAGGAGATAGACATGCCGGTAAACGAACAGCTCATCGTTGAGCTGTATTCGAAATAACCCTAGGAGTCGGATGTTATGGCACATAAAAACCTCTTAAAGGGGATGAAGCGGCCAAAGCAAATTGTGATAGAGCACGATGATATGAACAAAAATTACGGGAAGATCATCGCGGCGCCGCTTGAAAGAGGATATGGAGTTACCCTCGGTAATTCACTCAGAAGGACACTCCTTTCTGCGCTTCAGGGATACGCTATTGTGGCGATAAGGCCGGAAGCGTATGAAAAGAAAAAAGATGCGATGAAGCTCATAACAAATGAGTTCGATACTATTCCCGGTTGTGTCGAGGACACCGTGGATTTCATCCTCAACCTGAAAGGCGTTCGTCTTAGACTCGAGGATGAAGTGGAAACGAGGACAGTGACCATCGAGAAAGAGGGGGCTGGCGAATTCAAGGCCGGGGATATCGCTGTCGACGATAATATCACGGTCTTCAACCCGGAGCATCACATTGCTACCTTGAGTGAAGGCAGCAAGTTGGTCATCGACATACAGATCAACTATGGCCGCGGTTATGTGCCTGCCGAAAGCAATATTGAGAACATAGAGACCATCGGTACGATTCCTGTGGATGCACTCTTTTCACCTACACAAAAATGTAACTTTAATATAGAACCTGCCCGGGTCGGAAAGCGCGGGGATTACGACAAACTTGTAATGGAGGTGTGGACAGATGGGAGCATCCACCCTGAGGATGCTGTTGCTGATGCAGCAAAGATCCTTAAAGACTATCTCGTCCACTTCATAAATTTCAACGAGGAGTTCGAAGACGAAGAGGGTGAAGTGAATGAGGAGGAGGAGCGTCTCATAATTATCCTCAATACTCCTGTTGAGGAACTGGAGCTTTCTGTAAGATCTTCGAACTGTCTCAGGAATATCGACGTGAAGTCAATAGGGGATCTCGCGCGGCTTTCAGAGGACGAGATATCCAAGACAAAAAATTTCGGTAAAAAATCGCTTCAGGAGATCAAGGACAAGCTGGGAGAGTACGGACTTACGCTCGGCATGAAGGAAATCCTTGATAAAAGATTCGAGAACAAGGAACCGGAGAAGTAGAGATGAGGCATCTGAAAAAGGGAAAGAGACTGGGAAGGGACAAGGAACACCGCGAGGCGATGTTCGCAAATCTCATTGTGTCATTTTTACAGAACGAGCGGATAAAGACAACTATAACCAAGGCAAAAGAGCTCAGAAGGCGAAGCGAGCGCATTATCACCAGGGCAAAAGACCCCACGCTCCACAACAAGCGAATCGTACTGAGCAGGATCAAAGACAGAGATATGGTCGCAAAGCTTTTCGATGACATAGCTCCCCGGTATAAAAACGTCAACGGGGGTTATACGAGAATAATCCGAATCGGACGCCGACAGGGTGACGGTGCGGAACTTTCCTACCTTGAGCTCGTCGAGACAGCGGCGTCAGGGTCTGGAAAGAAGACGAAGAAGAAGGAAACCGCGGAGGCGCCGGTAGAGAAGAAGACGAAGAAGAAGGAAACCGCGGAGGCGCCGACAGAGAAGAAAACAAAGAAGAAGGAAGAGGGGGCGGCAAGCTCAAAATAAGCTGTACGTTCCAAATGAACTGGAAGTTCATAGATTGACTGTGAAAACCTTCCGAAAGAATTCTGTCCTTACCCGTACTATAACTCCGATTTCTCAGATTATCAATATACTGCTCTTTGCACTGTTTGCCCTTATCACTCGGTACTACGCAACAGTGCTCCTCCAACTCGCAGTCATCGGCACCTCTTTCTTTTTATGCAGGTTAAAAGCGAAAGACCTGCCTTTAAGGCAATTCGTGCCGATCATACCCATTGTGTGTTTTGTACTGATACTTAACTGCTTCAGGGGCACAGGGGAGGTCCTTGTAAAGGTCGGGCCCTTTCTAGTAGTCAGGCAGGGAATACTGAGAGGGGTGTACTACACCGCCGTTATCATACAGCTTTGGCTCATGAGCAAGATACTAACGATCGGGTTCGGTGAGAAAGAGCTCCTCATTTCCCTCTCATCTTTTTCCCGAAAGCATGAATCTTCCGGTATTATATTGGCCCTCTACTACGTCCTCAGGATTTTTCACAACACCTACCGGGAGCTAAAGGGTGTATTCAAAGGCAGCGGAAAACGGATAAGAGAGAGGGTCATTGATTTTTTTATGGCGGCATTCGAGAAGTCGAAGAGCGATTTCGATCGAATGAGAAGCTTCTCTCCAGGTCAGTACCGGCCGTTGCCGTTTGATTTCATCTATATATCTCTCGAAGTCTTGGTGCTCCTCGGTTCCTTCCTCATGCGGAGAACATTTATACAGCTATGAGTTTATCACAAGCAGAAGCAGCTCGATGAGTTTAGGAAATATTTTTGGTTCTTCTCCTATTTAATAGTAAGAAATCAGTGAAAATCACATTCTAAATGTAAGTATGACTATATATATACATGCTGCCTCGAACAGTATAGAGCAACCCTGATGAAGCAATCTCAAGAAGGTCCGCTAAGATTACTTCGCCGATGAAACTTACAGCTTTAATTCGAACCAAGGGGAGACAGTTCCTTTTCGGCTCCTTTCTCGTAATTGCACCGAATTTGGAGAAGAACCATTTTTTTAAGAGATGAGCTGCCGGCACTACTGAAAAATCGTTTTTATTGAACGTTATTACTTTTACACTCGGGTATTGGTACTTATACCAGGCTTGCACCGATTGATAGGCCACCGTTTCGCCGTGTTATCACATGGCTTGTTTGAAAGCGTTCAACTTCATCTGCCCCGCTCTCATGAACCGGACGATAGTCCAAAGGTTCCTTATCTCATAAATACGGTACAGATGAGCTAAATGATGATCTGTAGGGACTGGAGGTCAGTTCCAAGGAACTTCAGTTCTAAGGAACTGTTATCAAGAGAGGCAGTCCATATATAGAGTGATGGTTTTTTAAGACAGGCATATCTATTGGAGAAGTTAGTTCCAAACTTCAGTTCCAAGGAACCTTTAGTTCCAGAAGTCCGGAGTGCTTCTGGTTGCTACGGTTCCTTCAGCATCAACGAGGATGAAATAGCCTTCCATGCTGTTTTCTATCAGAAATTCATACCCTCTTTCGCTTCCCATCACAAACACGGCTGTTGCAACAGCATCGGCAAATGCCGTATCATGGAGAAGCACGGTGACGGACTTCAGGTCACTGTAAGGGTACCCTGTCTTCGGATTGAAAAGGTGGCTGTACCGTACCCCGTCCTTTATGAAGAAGCGTTCATAATCTCCTGAAGTAACAACCGCGGTATCTGTTTTCTCGACAATTCCACGAAACCCGGATTTTTCCACCGGGTCCTGTATCGCGATCCTCCACAGACGCCGATGGACGTTTTTACCGCTTACATATACATCGCCGCCGGCATCGATGAGAAAGTTGCCGTACCCTCTGTTCCTCAAGTCGTCACGTATGATGTCGACTATCCTTCCCTTGGCCACCCCGCTGAGGTCAAGCTTGACGGCCCCCGGCTTTTCTATTCTGCCCTCAAGGACTCTGACGGCTCTGTAGTCCACCCTCTCGAGCGCATGAGTTATTTCGTGCTTGGCAGGAAGCCTGGGGCTGTCCGTATCGAAGCCCCAAGCCTGGACAACCGGGAGGATAGTAGGATCAAAGAAGCCGTCTGTCGCCCGTGCGATATCCAGTGAGTACTCGAGAAGACCGAAGAGCTCCTCATTGTTCTTCCTGAATAATAGCTCTCCGTCGTTGAACCTCAGAAGCCCCCCCCCTTCCTTACGGTAGTCGAAGGTTCGATCGAGCTCTTCTATCCTGCCGAACATCTCGTTTATCGTTTCAAGAGCTTCTTTCTCCTGAGATTTCTTTGTGATTATGACGATCTTGACGTAGGTTCCGAGCTCTATTCCTGTGTGGGAGACTGACGTGAGCCTTCCCCGAGGGAGCCTTCCCCGAGGGAGACCTCCCCGAGGGAGACCTTTCTCTGGAAGCCCGGCCGCGTACGACAGCAACGAGATCCCTGTTAAGAATACTGCCGCAAGGATGAGAATCGCCCTCCTCATTTGGCAAAGAACCACTTATCGATGAGGTTTTCCAGCGTTTCGTCATCCTTGATCTTCTCTATACCCCTGTTGAGGGTAGACAGAAGCTCAGTATTTCCCTTCTTTACAGCTATCACATAGCTCGTGCGGGTGAGCTGTTCCGGTGCGATCCTGAAGATTCCACGATACTCATCGTTTAGATGTACCATCCTCGATGCAAGCGGAAGGTCGCAGGCTATTGCGTCGATCACCCCGCGCGCCATGTCTTCAAACGCGGCTTCCGGGAGCTCATACTCCTGTGTAACGGCGCCGTACCTTTCCTCGAGGATAGGTTTCGACGGCGTGGCGCGGAGCGTCCCGACCCTTAAGCCCTCGAGAGATTCGAGTCCGGAGTACGATGTAAAATCCTCAGATATAACGATGACCTCCCCGATCTCCATATACGGCTCGGAGAAGCTGATCAGTGTGACCTCGGGTGAAGAAGCCGTGTCTGTGAGGGTGAGGCTGGATATCACGATGTCGTACGTCTCGTCGATGAGCCCGCGGAAGATATTCTCCTTTAAGGCGGGAACGAACTTGACGGAGATGTTCTGTGCTGCGGCGATTTGTGTCATCACGTCGATATCAAAACCTATGATACGCTGCTCCTCGGCCACTATCTCCATTGGAGGATTGTATGGGACTGTTCCGACTGTATACCGCTGTTTTCTCGAGATCTTAGCACCCACCGTGACGAGAAGGAGAAGGGCGGATAGTGTGATAAGTACTGTTTTTTTCATAGCAGAGTTCCTAAAGTAACTCCTGCATATTGTATGTTTGAAGCTGCGGGTATGGAGGGGTATGCCGTTTGTACCTTGATCTCTTCACGAGCTCAACGGTCCTGTCAACGATCTTCCGATTGTACCCTAGTGCTTCGATCTCTTCAGGGAGGTGGTTTTTTTCGATCAGCAGGAACAGCACCTCGTCCAGCGTTTTGTACGGCACCCCGAGCTCTGATTCATCGGTCTGGTCCTTCCAGAGCTCGGCGCTCGGCGGTTTGTCTATTATCTCTTCAGGAATACCGACCATCTTCGCGAGTTCCCACACCTCGGTCTTGTAGAGGTCGCCCAGCGGCTCGATAGAACAGCCTCCGTCTCCGTATTGTGTAAAATATCCGGTGAGGATCTCCGACTTGTTTCCCGTTCCAATGACGAGTCCCCCGATTTCGGATGCAACATTGTAGAGGATAATCATACGCGTGCGGGCCTGTATGTTCCCGAGACGCAAACGGGACCCCTCCCCGAGGGACCCCTCCCCGAGGGACCCCTCCCCGAGGGAACCCGCCCCGAGGGAACCCGCCCCGAGAAGCTTCCTGAAACCGTCGACCACGGGTGAAATATCGTAGTACCGTTTCATTCCGTTATTGATTGCCACAATTTTTTCTGCGTTCTTCACAGATTCTTCAGATGAGAGCTTTGACTGCATGATGACACCTACCGTGTTCGCCGGTCCAAGGGCCTCGCATGTCAAAAAGTATGAAAGTGCTGAATCAATACCCCCGGAAAGCCCCACCACACCCTTGTCGTGCCCGGAGCCTCCTATATAGTCCCTTATAAAGGACACGATATGAACTCTCTTCTCCATAAGTCTGCTGGCGTCTCTTTCGAACATCTATCCTCCGGATATGAGCTGTGATATATCCTGCTTCGTGTAGTATTGTTTGAGAGGAATACCTTCTCCTGTTATGTAACCTTTTCTCCTACCATCGATGAGTATGGTCACTCTCCCCACAGCATCGAATGAAAAGGAGGTAAGCATGATCTGCGAGAGTTCTAGCAGGATCGCTTCTCTGCCGCTGTAGTTTTCCTCGATCTCTCCTGAAAAGTTTAGGGTAAGGTGTCCGTTGCTGATCTGCGCCGAGATAAGCTTGGTCCCGGCCGGTATGAAGCTGACGATGCCGTTCTCCTTTTCACTCCGGGTAGAGCCCAGAAGGAGAGCTTCCATGGTTCTCGTAATCGGTGAGTCTTTGTAGTGCACCGTTCTTGACACCGGAAACGGTTTTGCACTGCCTTCTGATTCGTCTATCTTCACGAAGTAGAGCGTTGCGTTTAAGCTCTTCGATTTTATCGTCGGCTCGGGGGCAGATTTTTTTTCCTCCCTCGGCACTTCTTTCGGTTCCTGTTTTACGGGGACTGGCCCCTTCTCAAGCTCCCTGTCGGGCTCTTTCTTCGGCTCTGGGGCGGTTTCATCCTCTTTCACGATGACAGGATCCTGCTCATCCGGCATCTTCTTTTCAACGCTTTCTTCTACCACCACGGCCGTCCGCTCAACACCTTTTTTCAATGAATGGAACGTATCTTTAAAAGATCCCTTGCCCCTGTAAAGTATAACGATAACAATGACGATGAGTATGAGTAGCCAGAAAAGACAGCCGGTTTTTCCTAATCTTGGTCTCCGTTTACCTCTTACCATTTTAAGCAATATAGGTTTCAATTTTACAATTGTCAAGGCAAACAGATGGCCTTAATTTCAACTATAGGAAAGAATAATGAGCGGAAGACAATTGATACAATACATGGGATCATTACTTCTGCTTTTATCCCTGTTTCTCTTTTCAGGATCTGAGAAGGGTCCGCGCGGAACGACCGTAAACGATAAAATTGCGCTGAGCATTAACGGCCGTCCACTATGGGTCGAGGTAGCACGCACGCCTGCTGTGAGACAAAGGGGGCTGATGTACAGAGAGATTCTCGATCCGAAAGAGGGTATGCTCTTCGTGTTCGAAAAAGATCAGGTCCTTTCTTTTTGGATGAAGGACACGGGGATACCGCTTTCTATCGCTTTTTTGGATAAAAACGGAAAAGTTACCGATATAATTGATATGGAGCCGTATTCGAACCAACCCGTGCGCTCGAGCGGGTTGTGCAGATACGCCATAGAGGCGAACAGAAACTTCTTCACAGAGGCGGGTCTCTTGGTAGGTGACAGGGTAAATCTCGATACTGTAAAATAGCCATAAGAAATTAACATTCTTTGCAATACGGAAAATGATCCTATGAGACGAGCATTCTTAACACTCCTGTTTGTTCTTTGCGCATCATCGATGCTTCTTGCAGAACCCTCAAAAAATGTCCTCGTGTACTACTTTAAGAATATCTCGGGAGAGGACCAATACTCAGATCTTATGTACAAGCTCTCAGTATGTATCTACACGAACATGAAGGAGAGGGTAGAGGGCAGTAAATTTTCAGTCATCGACACGGAGGGTCTGGAGCGTTACTCACAAGACTCTGCCTATGACCTGTGGGACAGCGATCTTCTCCTTGAGGTTGCACAGCAGAGGGGGATTGCCGAGGTGATCTACGGGCAGTTCTACGTGGAAGCCGGAAAACCTGTCCTGTTCGGAAAGGTCTACTTCATTCGGAACGGGCTGATCCTGGATATCGGTGAGGACAGGGGGGAGTACAACGAAGTCCTTCGGGAAGTAGAAACCCTTACTGTTGAGCAGGTAAGGGCCTACGATATCGAGAAGGAAGCGCAGGTGTACAAACCGGGGATGAGGAGGATCGTAGAGAAGGAGGTGACCCGTGTCCACAACAACCTCTCTGTGTCCGGGGGGGTTGTGTTCCCGGTATCTGAGTGGAGTGACATGTTCGTTGTGGGGATCTCCGGAGAGCTCTCCTACACGATCTTTCCCAAGATAGAGGTTTTTCCTCTGGGGTTCGGGCTTCATACAGGTTTTTTCTATTTTGCAAGAAATGCCGAAGAGTATTATAAGGATTCCGAGCTGTTCCTGTTTCCTGTCGGGGTACAGGTTCGCTATATAGTGAAGTTCAAGGGTTTCGTGGATGGACTGTCTGCGGATTTCAACGTAGGCGGGTGCTTCTCAAGGCTGTTCGTCGAGGATATCCTGTCAACCTCAACCGATCCGTACATCAAGGCTGGTATCAACCTGATCCTGAATCCGATCAAGGATCACTACGTATCGATGAAGTTCGGGTATATGAATGTGGCGTACAAAGACACCCCCTTGAATATTCTTTCAGGCGAGCTTGGGATCATTTTTTACTTTTAATAATGAAAGGTCGTGTTGCGGTGATAAAAAAGCTACTTGTCTGGGTTCTTATATCGCTATTCTCCTGCTGGACCGTATACGGTTACGATCTGTTCGTCAACAGCGAGCCGATACATGCAGAGGTCTACTCCGGGCAGCAGCTCATTGGAAAGACACCGCTCCGTGTCAGCAGCCTGACGAGTGACAGGTACGAGCTCAGGATCAGGAAGAAGGGGTTCGAGGATGTGATTGACGAGGTAGAGCTGGGGGAAGGAAAAGAGAGGATCCGTTTTTACACCCTCTCACCTCTGAACATCAGCATCGTGCTGAATCAAAAGTGTAAGGACGTATACCTCAACGAGATTAAGGCAGGAAAGACTCCGCTTGTTATCGCCAATATACCGAGCGGAACCTACAGTATAGAGAGCGATAAAGGTACGATCGCCATACAAAATTCAGAGTACCTTCAAGCGACGAGAACCGCTGTCACCGAGACGATATTCTCAGGAGTTTTGTTCGGAGGATCAATAGCAGGTATCGCGCTCTACAGCAGCAGAAACGATACCATGAATGCACATGCGTTCGGATTGACTTCGGTGGTTTTCGGCGCGTTTCTAGGTTACAACCTCCTCAAGCTCTCAAAGCTCTCCATGGGAAGCAGAAAGGACAAAGCCTCAATGAGCGGCGTTGAGATAAGGGAGTTTACGGGAACCGACGACCGCAATACCTTTATGGAAGGAATGGAGCACATCGGGAAAGAGGAGTGGGATGAAGCACTGAAGAAGTTCATTCTGGTAGTCAATCTTTACGAGGATTCTCATTTCGTGCCGATCAGTTATTACGAAGCAGGGTACTGCTACTTTCAGATGGGTAACTATCCGAAGGCGCTGCAGTACATGAGAGATTTCGTGTACGAGTACCCGATCTATGAGCTGTTTCCCTACGGCGTGAACTATCTGCTGGATATACGGCTAAGGCTGGGAAGGCCTGAGGATGCGCTCGAGGACTATAACAGACTCAGACCGCTTGCAATCGATGATGAAAGCGGAAATCTCTATGAGGAATACTACGAAAACCTGGTGACTCTCTTCCGGGAGACAGGGGAGGAAAACCGATATATCCTCGAGGATCTCCTGGGCGAGCTCGATCGCTACCTCGAATCCTTCCCGGATTCCGCGAGCTATCCCGGGATCCTTCTCATGAAAGGAAAGCTGCTGTACGAGTGGCTCGACCGGCAAAAAGGGCTTTCGGTTTTTGAGGAAATCGGTAGTAGGTTTTCATACGATAAGAAAATCACAAGAGAGATGGAAAGTATAATAAATGAGTGACAAGGTACTTTGCTTCAACTTGAACGGGTTCACGCTTGCCGTTGAGCCGAGCCAGGTGGAAAAGATCCTTATCAACAAGCATCCCACCAAGGACGCTTTCACCCTCGAAACGGGCGTAGAGGTGAGGAGCCTCAAGTCTTACATCCCCCTTCCTGAGAAGGAGGAGGTGGCTGCCGAGAATATCCTGTTCCTCAAGGATCAGAAGGATTATTACGGATTCACAGTGGACAGGATCGTCGGGTATCTGAAGCTTAAAGGGGCGGAGAGAATAGGCGGGAAGAAGCCGGACTCGTCGATCCAGTTCTTCGTCCGGGGTGAAGGAATGCTCATCCCCGTCATGGACCTGCAGTATGTGACAAACCATGAGAACAGTGTCACCGGTGACGATATAGAGGAGATCGTAAGCTCGGCGGTGGAGGTAAAGGGTGACGAGATTCCCGACGGCGAAAAGGAGGTCTTCGAGGACGTCAGTGAGGAAGAGGTGTTCAAAGCCATCGAAGAAGAGATCAACAAGAACAAGCAGCTTGTGTACTCCGAGGACGTTATTGCTTCTGAAAAGAAGGGTGTGGTGCTACCGCTTGTGGTGAACATCGCTATCGTAGTTTTGTTCCTCGCTGGCTTTTTCTTCTATCTCACCACATCCAGGGAGAGGCAGGCAGAGCAGGAGGTAGGCGGAAGGATCTCCGGAGTGGAAGAGGAGGTTATCCGGGAAATACAGCGAAAGTCCGAACAGGAGGTCGCCGAACAGAAGGAGAAGCTCCAGGCGGCAAGATCGAGGCTCCAGTCCCTGCAGCAGGAAAAGGAGTTCTTCCTCCAGAATCAGAACGAGATCCTGACGGAGAAGGAAAACGCTCTTCGTGATGAGTACCAGCGCCGGCTGGAGGAGGCAAAGAACCGTATTGCGGCGAGCGGTGTGGCGAATGCTGATGCCGAGTTCGATCTCGAGCGTGAGAAGCTCTATCAGGAATATCTCAAATCGAGAGAGGCGACGAGACAGGAGGTCGATAATGTGAAGAAGGAGTACGAGGACGCGCTTCTTAAGAAAGAGGGTGAGATTCGGAGGGAAGTGGATACGTACAGCAAGCGGATAGGGGAGATAGAGCAGCGCCTCGTTGAAGAGCAGACAAAGCTGAAGGAGACTGAAGAGAAGTTCCAGAGCGCCGTGATGGAGCAGCAGGAGTATATGACTTTCAGGCGGCAGCTGAACAGCGTCTACAGCAAGGCGCTTAACTCCTTTGCAAGCAAAGATTACGATAAGGGAATCACGCAGCTTAAGGCCATCCCGCCGATAATAGACAAGGCGAAAAAGAGTGGCATCGGGGACGACACCGGCCTGGATGTTGAGGAAAAGCTCGTAAACAACATTTTGTTCCTCGCGGAACAGGAACGAGACCGTATAGACCTGAACGCGATAAGTCGACAGACCTACAGAGCGGCGAGCGATCTCGAGAGAGGCAGGAACCTCGAAGAGGCGCTTTCACACTACTTTACGGCGTACACAATCGCCGAGGACGATGCGCTGAAGGGCAGGTCTTATGCACGGGCCCAGGCGATAATGGATCAGTTGTACAGCGATCGTACAAACAAGCAGTCCGAGGAAGTAGAACAGAGTGCCGGACAGGCCTTCGACAGGGCAATGCAGTACAAGAGCGACCGCAGGTATGAAGAGGCCCTCGGCAGCCTCGAGACAATGGTAACAGAGCATGCTGGAAGCTCGAAGAGCAAGCAGGCCCTCGATGAGATAGTA
>DATKZJ010000097.1:0-2970 GCA_035527995.1 Spirochaetota bacterium
GATGAGAGAAGATGTATGAGAGATTCCGGGAAATATTTAAAAAGTGGCAGCTTTCAGCCGGAATGGTGGCAACTTTGGCCCGGAATAGGTGGCAACTTTGAAACGGAATGGGTGGCAGTTTTGCTCCGGATTATGCATTTGAGCATATAGCTCAATATCCCTGTAATTTCGTGCCAAAACGTTTATAATTACCTAATTTTAATATCTTCAAACTTATAGTCTCTCTTCATATGTTTCTCTGTCGTGTCTTACAGATGTAAAATTTATTTTTCCCGCATTGCGGTTATTGCGCTTATCTCTGTATTTTCACTTTCACCCGCAATAACTATATTTTCTTACATTTTTTACTAAAAATCAAGTATATCGCATAAATATTAGCTTTCATATAATACTGAGGTTGAAAGGCGGATCGTCTATAAATTCTTCTCTTCGAAGGGGCAGAGGGTTTCTACAACGCATTCGCCGCAGCGGGGTTTGCGGGCCGCGCATGTATATCTTCCGTGAAACGTCACCACACTCGAATACAACGTGTGGTCTTTTTCGGGGATTATTTCTTTTAAATCGAGCTCTATCTTGTCCGGGTTTTTTTTATCTGTGAGGCCGAGTCTCGTCGAAACGCGCTTGGCGTGGGTATCGACTATAATAGCAGGCTTTCCGAAACAGTTGCCGCGCAGGACGTTCGCGGTCTTGCGGCCCACGCCGGGAAGCATGACGAGCTCTTCCATCGTTTCCGGCACAGTGCCTGCAAACCGCTCTACGAGCGTCTTCGATGCGCCGAGAAGAGATTTCGTTTTGGCGTTGAAGAAACCGGTGGGCCTTATAATACTCTCGATCTCCTCTGCCGCCGCCTGGGACATGCTTTCCGGATCGGGGAAGTGGGAAAAAAGCTCAGGCGTCACCCCGTTTACCCTCTCGTCCGTGCATTGAGCCGCGAGGATCGTTGCGATAAGTAGCTCGAAGGGGTTTTTGAAGTCAAGCATCACGCGTGCGTCCGGGTAACGCTCTTTCAGAAGCGCGAGTATTTCAGATGCCCTTCTTTTTTTTTCTTCCATTAAAAAACTCATCTATCTCCTCGACAGTCATGCAGTTGAGAACATCCCTCTTTTCGAGCCACGCCTTTCTTGCCATCACCACCCCGTACCTCATGTCGGAAAACCCCTCGATAGAGTGCGCGTCCGGATTCACCGAGACAAGGACCCCCATCTTTTTCGCCCTCTTCATGAACGGCCAGTCCGGGTCGAGACGGTGGGGGTTGCAGTTGTGCTCTATCACCACCCCGTTCTCCCTGAGTGCTTCGAGGATGCGGTCCTCGTCGAACCCGTATCCCTCCCTGGAGAGAAGAAGGCGTCCGCTCATGTGGCCGAGGATGGTGAGATAGGGACTACGTATCGCCTTAAGAAGCCTCTCGGTCGCCTCTTCGCTCTTCATGGAGAGCTTAGAGTGCACAGAGCCGATGACGAAGTCGAGCTCTGCGAGTACATCGTCCGGATAGTCGAGACCGCCGTCTGAGAGGATGTCAGACTCTATCCCGCAGAATACCTTGAATGGTGAAAGCTTTTCGTTGGTCCGCTTCGTCTCCTCGATCTGAGACCGGAGCGATTCCACAGAGAGGCCATGCGCGTAGAAGGCGGAACGCGAGTGGTCCGATATGCAGAGGTAGGAGTATCCCAGGCTCCGGCATGCCGTCACGAGCTCCTCGATCGAATTGGCGCCGTCGGAGTATGAGGAGTGAACATGTATCATACCGAAAAAGTCCCCCGAGCTCACGAGCTCGGGCAGCCTCTTCTGCTCCGAAAGGTCGACCTCCTCCTCTCCCTCCCTAATCTCAGGTGGAATGTACTGAAGGCCGAGGGCCCTGTACACGTCCCCCTCGTCCTTGACATCGAGGGGATCATCACCCTTGAAAACTCCGTACTCGTTGAGCTTCAGCCCCAGCCGCTTCGCCCTCGACCGCAGTATCGTGTTGTGCTCCTTTGAACCGGTGAAGTACTGAAGGGCCGTGGGGAACGACCTCTTCTCCACGATCCTGAAATCGATCTGAAGCCCGCGTCTTCGAACCGAGACCTTTGTCGTACCGGAGGCTATCACACCGTCCTCGTCGGCAAGCGAGAGGAGCAGGGAATGCAGCTTTTCGGCGTCCGTTTTTTCGTCCGAAACAACGAGGATATCGATATCCTTGAAGGTGCTCTTCCCCCGTCTGAGGCTTCCCGCTATCGAGAGATCAAGCTCATCGAGTGCTGCGAAAACCTCCTCCGCCACTCCGAGCGCCTCGCTGTAGAGACGGCGGTCTGCGTGGAGCTTGACGAATTCGATCGCCTTCAGGATCTTCTCCTGGGACTTCTGCCCGAAACCGTCGAGCGTGACAAGCCTGTTCTCCTTGCACGCATACTCGAGCTCACCGACTGAGGAAACTCCCAGCCTATCCCACACCGCCTTTATCTTTTTAGGGCCCATACCCTGAATAGCGAAAAGGTCCCCTATCGTCGGGGGGAATGAGGACCTGAGCCGTTCGAGACCTGCGGATTTTCCGGTATCTACGTACTCACGTATGGCCTCTGCGACACTCTTTCCGATACCCCTGATATCTTCGAGCCCACCCTCTCTGCTGAGCTTTGCAATTTCCTCCTGATGGATCTCAACGGTTCGCGCGGCGCCCTCGAAGGCCCTGACCTTGAACTGGTTCTCCCCTCCCAGCTCCTTGTAGAGAGCGATCTCCTTCAGCACCGCCGCAATTGCCTTGTTGCTTGCCATTTCCACTCTTTTTAGTCCCTGAAGTATTACCGTGAGTTTGTGCGGCGGTCTTACCGAGCGGTCCTACCGAACGGTCCCACCGAACGGTCCCACCGAGCGGTCCTACTCGAGGCTGTCGATCTCCTTCTGCGCTCCTGCCAGAGCCTTTCCCGGGTCCTCGCCGTTCACCATGATCGCTTCGAGCGCATTCTCTATGATACCCGAGATGGTAAAGTAATC
>DATKZJ010000098.1:0-3989 GCA_035527995.1 Spirochaetota bacterium
CTCTCAGTATCACAGGCACATGGGCGAAAACCGGCGGTTCCCATCCGAATGCGCTGTAGAGGAGAACATGCTTCGGGGTGCTCGAGATCCACTCGTCACCCCGGATCACATGGCTTATTCTCATGAGGTGGTCGTCTATGACGTTTGCAAGATGATAGGTCGGGAATCCGTCCGATTTCAGCAGGACAAAGTCGTCAATGAGCTCGTTTTTTGTCGAGATCTCCCCTCTTATCTCGTCGATGAACGCCGTCTCACCGGAAAGAGGGATCTTCAGTCGCACTACACAAGGGTCACCGTTTTCCTCGTGACGCCGGATCTCTTCTGCGGAGAGGGTCCTACAGTGACGGTCGTATCCCTGGCCCTTGTTCTTTTCCCTCAGGCTTCTAAGCCTCTCGGGTGTGCAGAAGCAGCGGTACGCATGGCCACTTTGGAGCAAATTATCTGCATGCTCCCTGTAAATGGATTTCCGCTCTGACTGGAGATAGGGTTCGTGCACGCCCCCGATATCCGGCCCTTCATCCCAGTCTATTTTCACCCAGCGCAGTGATTCGATGATGTCGTCGAGGGCACCTTCAACGAGACGGGAACGATCGGTATCTTCTATCCTCAGTACAAATTCTCCGCCTCTGTTTCTCGCGAAAAGCCAGGAGAACAGGGCGGTACGCAGGCCCCCTATGTGGAGAAAGCCTGTCGGGCTCGGTGCAAATCTTGTTCTGATGCCGCTCATATAGCTCTCCGTCAGAGGTTAATATAATACCGATTCAATAAAAGAGTTGAAAAAACATCCTCTGTGCCATACATTAGAAAAAGATACGGAGAGACAGAGCATGGAATATTTCATTGTCAGAGGTCCTTCGCGGCTGAGTGGGGAGGTCACGCCGAGCGGTAACAAGAATGCGGCGCTCCCTATCCTCGCCGCGACGCTGCTCACAGACGAGCTTGTTACGCTTGAAAATATACCGAAGATAAGAGACGTCGAGGTGATGATCGAGCTTTTGAAAGGTGTGGGGTCTGAGGTCCGGTGGAAGGACGAGAACACCGTGATCGTACAAACCCATCTGCCGAAAGATAGAAAGATCCGTCTCAAAAAGGAGTGCGCGTGTGACATCAGGGCCTCGATACTGTTTGCAGGTCCCCTCCTCGCGCGGGGAAAGAGCGTACATTTCCCACCTCCAGGCGGGGATGTCATAGGGCGGAGGAGGCTCGATACTCATTTCTACGCCCTCAAATCTCTCGGTGCGGATATACGTACGGAAAAGCAGGGGTTCCTGGTAGAGGCACGGCCGCTCGTCGGGACCACGATCTTTCTCGACGAGCCGAGCGTGACTGCAACGGAGAATGCGATTATGGCGAGCACCCGTGCGGACGGAGATACTGTGATAAGAAACGCGGCGAGCGAACCGCATGTTCAGGACCTCATCTGTTTTCTCAACTATATCGGTTCCGATATCGGAGGAACGGGGAGTAATGTACTCGAGGTCCGGCCGAAAAGAGAGCTCGGAGGAGGAACGTGGAGGATCGTAAGCGATCACATCGAGGTTGGAAGCTTTATCTCCCTCGCTGCCGTAACAGGGAGCGAGATAACGATACGAAACGCCTGTACCCGGCACCTCCGGATGATCCAGTACTACTTTTCGAAGCTCGGAGTGCAGATCGACATCCGCGCAAGCGATGTCGTTGTTCCGGGAGGGCAGACGCTCGTTATAAAAAACGATCATTTCGGCGAGATACCGACCATCTACGACGCACCGTGGCCCGGGTTTCCGACAGACCTCACGAGTATTGCGGTGGTCACGGCAACGCAGGCGGCAGGCACCGTACTGGTCTTCGAGAAGATGTTCGACGGGAGGCTGTTCTTCGTCGATAAGCTTTCCAGCATGGGTGCCAGGATCGTGCTTTGCGACCCGCACCGCGTGGTTGTCTCCGGGCCCTCAAAGCTGTACGGTACTCAGCTCACCAGTCCGGACATACGGGCCGGGATGGCGCTCCTCATCGCGAGCCTCTGTGCAGATGGTGAGAGCACCATCTACAACATCGGGCAGATAGACCGCGGCTACCTGAGGCTAGAGGAGAGGCTGAAGAGACTGGGGGCCGATATAGAACGGGTGAAAGAGTAAAACCCACTGATACGAGTCATCTTGATGAAAACGAACCGGAAACTTACCGTAAATACGGCATCAGTAATCCTCCTTTTTATGTCTCTCACCCTTTTTTCGGTCTACCTTTTCTACACACGGGACATTACCCGCCGCCAGGCCGATTACAACAGAGAGGTTGCAAAGTTCATCGTTACGATTGTCGACGAGCGACGGACTGCTGCCGGCGATAAACTGGTCCATGAGGCTGTTGCCGATGCCGTCTTCTTCGCTGCGGACTACTTTGATCTCGAAAGGAATGTGAGGGTTCTTGTTTTTCTCTCCCAATCAGGAGAGGTTGTGTACCCGTTCTCCGTATCCAGCGCTTCGGTCGAAAACGCGCTTTTAGAAAAGACCAAAGGATCTCCCGAGGGAAAGCTGCATTCAGGGGACACGCTCGGATATTACGTACGATACGGGACCCCCGAATTCACCTTCTTTATCTACACTACGGCAAGCGACCTCTACCTGTACAGGAATCAGCTTCTGTACATCGTTATCGGGTTGTGGGCCCTGTGTGCCGCCACCATGATACTCGCGCAGAGAGGTGTAATGATACGGTGGAAGTTCCTGCTCTCCGAGCTCCGGGCCAGGTTCGAGGGCGGCCCGCTGCGCAAACAGAAGGAACGTGAGGGCATCCCCTCCCGGTACGGATATGAAGCGGTTGATATTCTGAAGGGGTTCAACGGACTCATCAATAACTCGGCTTCGGTGTTCGCCCGCCTGGAGGGAAAGCTGAAGGAGTGCCTCACGCAGAGGGAGAATTTAAAGAAGCTTGTGATTCTCTATAAAAAGTATGTCGAGGACGAGGAGCTTCTCGGATACAGCGAAGAAAACATAGACGAGGTAATGAGCAGGCGCCAGAGTGTCGCCTCTCTCACCGCAGAGCTCGTGGGGTTTTTCGGTCCCATCGGGGATCTCTACCCGCAGGTTATTACGGAAGAGCTCAGCAGACTGTACTCCTTCATGAAGAAGGAATCCACGGGAAGCGGCGGAATGATCAACTATTCGAGCGGCTACCGCTTCAATGTCGTATACGGGGTTCCCGGGACTGACGGGGACGCATTTCTCCATGCAGTAAAGGGAGCAAAGAGCCTGCTTGAGTGGATCGACTGGAGGAACAGGTCAGACAACAGGAGCGGGGTAAAATGGGAGGTGAAGATGGGCCTCTCGTACGGTACTGCCGTGACTGGAACGATCGGGGATTCATATGTGGCTGTCGGCGAGGTCGTCGAGAATTCGAAAAAAATGCTCGATCATGCGATCTATTACGGTGTGCCTCTTGTGACGGATTCGGAATCAAAACTCAAAAGGCTCGAAGGTTTTCAATTCAGGACCCTCGATTTAGTGAACACAGGAAATGATTCCCTCCCCGAAACCTACGTCTATGAAGTTTTCCTTACAGACCGGCGCGGTATCGACCATGCGATAAAACTGTACAGTCACGGACTGGAGATGTTCCTTGAAGGACGGTATGACGTTGCGCTTTACGATTTCAAAAAGGTCAACAAACTGCTTGAAGAGGATCCGCCCTCACAGCTCTTTTTACAGCGGTGTGAGCGGATGATTAAAGGTTGACCCCTCCCTCCTAACCCCCATTTCTCACAAAACTCTTTAAATATTTGGACATAGGGGGGTTCAATCCCCGTTTCTCATGACCAACAGCAAACTGTAAGTAATTGGGCTTTAATTCCCATTCCTCATGTACAACCGTAAATAGGAAGGTCAATACCCATTCCTTTACGAAGGAATGGGTATTTAGGCGCTTTCCTCACCATAAACATTATTTTTTACATGAAAATACAAACTACTATCATATCATCACTAAGCTCCGTTGATATGCAATTTGTGAGA
>DATKZJ010000099.1:0-17832 GCA_035527995.1 Spirochaetota bacterium
CACTGATAAACCAGAGGTAATCCCGTTCGGAAACAAAAAAGGGTTCTACTTCAAGAACATAACCTATGAGGATATTCTTAATCTTACCAACGGGGATTTCTTCAAGGTGTTCAACCAGCAGATACTCGACGGATACAAAGAGGAGGAGACAACCCTCCCGGAAGAACTAAAGGATGTGGGCTATTTCAAGTTCGAGTGACCTTCAGGCCCTATCCACTCCCTCCCCGCTTTTATCGCATCTCTAATGATACCGGAGCTCTTTCGCACATCGTCGGCACCCTCGATTCCTGGGTAGAGAAGCTCACCGCTGTAGCGCACACCGCATGCCGACATGAATGCCTTTGTGATGGAGATGTTGCACGAAAAGATCCGTTCTCCGGAGCGATGATCCGGAGAGCGAAACCCTCCGGTAGAAAGAAGAAAACCCTTCCTCCCGTCAGAGACGGTCATACCTTTGAGTACAAAACGTCTCACCCAGAGAGCTTGACCGCGGTCGATGAACGCCTTCGCGACCGCCGGGGGCCCCATGAAAAATACCGGGAATGCAAACACGATACGCTCGTATCCCACAAGTGCATCATAGTACTGGGTCATGTCGTCATCTATGACGCACCTGCCTGTTTGTCCGCATCGGTTGCACGAACTGCAGGGCAGGATGTCGAGCTCACGGAGCACCGCCTTTTCCACCCCGCACGCCGCCTGGCGGCATCCATCAAGGAAGTAATCGAGTAGGGTGTCGGTGTTCCCGCCGGATCTCGGGCTTCCGTAGACTGCGAGCACGCGTGGAACATCCTCCGCGCGTTTCGTTGGTACGTTCTTTACCGGTTCAGGCTTTCCCACGCTGTTTCCCGACAGTTTACCCTTTTTTCAATCGTATTGTTATATCTTTCGGCAGCGCGATTCCGCCCGCCACCATCATGGCATGATAGATCCCTGTACCCAATGCGCATCCACAGTGAAGAGGAGGAGTTTTCTGCTGAATCATCGAGAAGAATTTCGATCTGTACCCATGCTTCATCGTATCAAGGATATCTATCTCAAAGGTATCGCCTACCTCTTTTATGTTGGGACACTCTGTCCTGACCGAAACTCCGCAGATATCGAATGCATCATCTGCTTCGGCCTCTATATGCACCGAGTAGCCGCATATGCCTGCATCGACATCCGCAATTCCCTTCATACCAGGACACCCCTTACTCCTTTTACAGCGGTCTTCTCCCGGCCAGCGCCTTGGAGAGGGTCACAGAATCCGCGTATTCGAGGTCGCCGCCTACAGGCAGACCGCTTGCGATTCTCGTAACCGATATACCGAGCGGCTTGATGAGCTTCGAGATATAGAGAGCCGTTGCGTCTCCCTCGACATTAGGATCCGTGGCGACTATAACCTCATCTATACCGCCGCTCTCGATTCTTTTTAAAAGCTCCCTTATCCTGAGCTTCTCGGGACCTATACCGTCGAGAGGGGATATGGCGCCCATGAGAACGTGGTAAAGCCCTCTGTATGTACCGATCCTCTCGACCGCCCAGACATCCTTCGGTTCTTCAACGACACACACAAGCCCTCGGTTCCTCCGGGAATCAGAACAGATTTCGCAGTGATCGTGCTCAGTAAGATTACCGCACTCTGAGCAGAAACGTACCTTTCTCTTGACCTCGAGTATGGCTTCTGCAATGCTCCGGCCCAAACCCTCATCCTCCTTGAGAATGAAAAAGGCCAGCCGCTCGGCCGTTCTTCTCCCTATACCGGGAAGCTTTGTAAGCTCGTTGATGAGATTGTGGATTGCGCTCTTATCTCTCAATTAAAACGGCACCTCGAGTCCGGGAATATTCAGACCGCCCGTAACCTTTGCCATCTCGAGCTTTATCGTCTCGTCCATCTTGTGCATGCCGTCATTCACTGCAGCGATGATGAGGTCCTCGAGCATCTCCTTGTCATCCGGATTAACGACCTCTTTGGCGATCTTGATGTCTATGACCTCATGCTTCCCGTTCACCGTTGCCTTCACCATATCTCCGCCGGAACTCCCCGTGGCATACTTATTCACAAGGTCGTCCTGCAGCTTCTTTATCTTCTCCTGCAGCTCCTGAGCCTGGCGTATAAAGTTCATTGTTATCCTCCAGTGGTGTTTTTCGAGACAATCTCCCCCTTGAATATTTCGAGCACCTTCGACACTCCGGGTGACATCCTGTTTTTCTCTATATCCGGATTTTCACCTGCATCAACCATAAAGCTCACACGCACGTCCTTCTGCAGAAAATCCCGGACTTCCTTCTCTATATATCTTCTGGTAGAGTCCTCGCTCACATGCTCATAGCTGAGACGCTGTTTGCTGTTGTAGTGGATAACAAGGAGGTTGTCCTCATAATGGTAAGAAGCCGCCCTGTCGAGAAACTCCGCGATGGCCCTCCTCTTCTTCGAGAAGTGCATAACCACTCTCTTCGCGATTTCGTCGTCACTCTTCCCGTTGAACCCTTCCTGTGTCACCGCTTCCCCGTTGAAGATCGATGATTCGGAAGACCCCTCACAGCCGTTTTCCGATGCCTCCTCACCTCTGAACAGCGAGGAATCTGCATCATCTCCGCACCCGTTTTGGGATGTCTTCTCCCCGTTGCCGTATGAAGAATCGACAGGCATCATCTGTCCGCCCCCGCCGATTGCCCTGCCCATATCCTCCAGCCGCTTCACCAGAAGTGCCGGATTGATGATCTCCTTGTAGTGGACGATCTTCATAAGGGCGATCTCGAAGAGCTCCCGGCCGAGCTCGCTGTTTCTCGTGTCGAGAAACGTCTGCGAAAGCTGGGTAAGCACGTTGGTGATGTCCCGGGAGGTAAAGCTTTTGAGCGACTTCTTCATCCGCTCCTTGTCCTCTTCCGGCAGGTCTATGAGCTCTGAGCCTCTCGAGTCGAAGGTCATTATATTGAGGTTTCTGAAATACTCTATAAGGCCCGATATGAGGGCGATCGGTTCGAATCCGTCATTGACGAGACGATGCAAAAGAGAGATACACCCCTCCGCTTCCCCGGCGGCCAGGGCCTCCGCGAAGCTGTGATAGATGTCGTATCCTGGCAGTCCCAGCACGTAGAAGACGTCCTTCTCCTCTATCCTGGCTTCAGAGTAGGATATCATCTGGTCCAGGATCGACTCTGCATCCCTCACAGATCCTGAAGCGGCCTTTGCGATCCAGAACAAGGCCTTTGGGTCCGCTTCCACCGAAACGTCCTTCAGTATGTGTTCGAGCAGCGGCGTAATAAGGGGTATCGGTACACGCTTGAAGACAAACTGCTGGCATCTCGATCGTATGGTGGGAGGCACCTTGTTTACCTCGGTAGTGGCAAAGACGAAAACAACGTGGTGGGGAGGCTCCTCGAGGGTTTTGAGAAGCGCATTGAACGCCTCCGTGGTGAGCATGTGCACCTCATCGATGATGTATATCTTGTACCGCGCCGAGGACGGGGAAAACCGCACATTCTCCCGAAGCTGCCGCACCTCGTCTATTCTCCTGTTAGACGCACCGTCTATCTCGACGAGATCGAGAGCCTTTCCTTCTGTTATCTCGGTACAGAAGACGCACCGGTTGCACGGTGTGGGAGTGGGGCCGCTTTCGCAGTTGAGGGCCTTGGCGAAGATCCGGGCGGCGGACGTCTTGCCGACGCCTCTCGGACCGCTGAACAGGTAGGCATGACCGACCCGGCCACGTGTGATTGCATTCTTGAGGGTGTTCGCTATATGCTCCTGGCCCACGAGCTCGTCGAAAACCTGCGGTCTGTACCTTCTCGCCGATACGATGTAGGACATCGGTATTGTCGTTCTCCAGTCGGTTGATAACCCTAATTAAAATAATGCAATTCGATCTTTATTGCAAGCCGTATAAAAGGCCCATCTCACAGTGCCCGCTCCAATCGAGTATGAAAGCTCACAGACACAGATCACTTACCGTTGCTACCTTCCGGTCCTGGCGGGGTTGGGTGTCTGCATCTTGAGCCGTACCCGATTATCACAGCAGGCACTGTAAGATAGGCCTCTTTTCGGAGAGAGTGGGATTCGAACCCACGGTACCCGGTTAAGGTACACACGCTTTCCAAGCGTGCTCCTTCGGCCTCTCGGACATCTCTCCTGTACTGCTTGATCTATAATATATAAACCGTGCAAGATAAAATCAAATAAAGAGTTGTACAGGCCGGGGTGATATTGCTTGACGAAAGGCTCCCTTTTTCTGTTTCTTTTACCATCCTTAACGACACGCAAGGAATCTGTTCATGAACGGCATCCCACAGCTTATCGACACCCTGACGGCAATCTTCCACCAGCATGCTATTCTCAGCATCGGAATATTACTTTTCGTGGGCTATAGTCTCGGCAAACTGTGTGAGATCGTCAAACTCCCCGCAATCACCGGATATATACTCGCGGGCCTCATTCTGGGAAAATCGATCACCGGTATCATCAGTCCGCAGATGGGGCACAACCTCTCGGACATCACGGAGATCGCACTCGGATTCATAGCTCTCTCTATTGGAGGAGAGTTCAGTATTGCAAAGATACGGCAGACCGGTTTCAATATCCTCGTGCTCACCATCTTCGAGGCTATTTTCGCATACATATTCGTGACCTCTATACTCTTCTTCATCGGGCTGGACTACAGAATCGCATTCATTCTCGGGGCAATTTCCGCCGCAACCGCCCCTGCTGCGACCGTCATCATCATAAAGGAGCTCAGGGCGCGCGGCGAGTTTGTGGATTATCTCTACGGGGTCGTCGCCTTTGACGACGCGGTGTGCGTCATGCTTTTCAGCATCACGTTCTCCATCGTTTCTCCCATGCTCACAGGCATCGAAGTAAAGGGAGGGATCTCCCACGCAGTAATGGAGCTGGCCCTCTCCTTCGTGACAGGGGGAATCGGGGGAACCCTCATTCATATGCTCACGATAAAAAAGTACCGTATCAACGAGATCATGCTGATTTCACTCTCCATTCTGTTCCTTGTCTCAGCAGCAAGCATGATCTTCGGATTCTCTCCGCTCATCGCCAATATGGCCATGGGAGCAACGATAGTAAACCTTTCTTCGAAAAACAGAAGGATATTCATTATAATCGAGCCGCTCACCCCGCCGATATTCGCACTATTCTTCATACTCGCAGGAACTGAGCTCGATATATCGATATTTGCAAAAGGAGGAGTCGTCATATACAGCATCCTCTATATTTTAGGGAGATTCGCCGGGAAGTTTGCCGGTATATTAGGCGCAGGTTCCATCATTAAGGCGCCCGAGGCTGTGCGGAAGTTTTTGGGCTTCTGTCTCTTTCCTCAGGCCGGTGTCGCAATCGGCCTCGCACTCTTCGTACAGGCCTCTCCCATGGCGCTGAACGCCCCTCTTCATGTGAAGGAGATGTTTATTCTCATCGTGAACATCGTGCTCCTCAGCGTCTTTATCAACGAGCTGGTGGGGCCGATAATATCGAAGTTCGGTATAAAAAAGGGAACAGGTCTGTACTAACGGAGGATAACCGAAGGATGGACATATTCGACATCTTGAAGGAAGAGGCGTGTTCAGTCACGCTCTCAGCCAGAAACAAGCACGACTGCCTCGAAAAGATCGCCATGCTTGTGGCTCCTGTCGTCGAGGGAAAGAGCCATGAACAGCTTTTCTCAGCGCTCCAGACGAGAGAAGAGCAGGGCACAACAGGGCTTGAAAAAGGAATCGCGATCCCTCACGCGAGGATAGAGGGTATAGAGGCTTTCACTCTGGGTATCCTGGTCTCGAGGAGAGGAATCGACTTCAAGGCGATAGACGGGAAGCGTACGCACATCTTCTTCATCCTCGTAGGGCCTGTAGAACGCTCTCAGGAGTATCTGAAGCTCCTCGCCCAGGTGTCGAGGGTTGCAAAGAACAGGAACGCAGTCCGGGAGATGCTCGCCGCGCTGACCCCATCGGTGCTGAGGGAGGTGTTTCTCCGGTTCACCACAGGCGGGCTTTTGAAAAAGGAGGAGAAGGGAAAGAGCAAGCTATTCGTCATCGTGCTCTACGAAAGGCGTTTTCTCGACGATATCGTACAGCTGTTTCTCGAGCAGGGGATACGGGGCGCATCCGTGATGGATTCCTCCGGAATAAGCGATGTCCTCTCCAAGGTCCCGCTTTTCGGCGATTTCCTCAACTTTCTCGGCGAGCGTGAAAACACGAGCAAGACGATAATCACCGTTGTGCCTGAAAACGAGATCCCCACGCTCATCGAGGGGATCGAGGACATCATGGGAGACCTCGACACACACTCCGGCGCAATGGTGTTCACCCTCGACATATCCTACATGAAGGGCTCTATGGAGGCCATCTAATCCCTATTTGACAAGTATCAGCCCCCGTTGACACTAAAAGTATCAGCGAGTGTTTACAGTTACAGGATTATTCAATATCCTAATAATTCTCTGAAAATCAACCCTTTAAGAGTCAGGTAAGGGTTAATTTTCAAGGGGTTTCTAATTATCATTTTAAGTGTCAACGCTGGGTGATATATATCACCTATTGCTCATAAGTCGCCGTAAACAGCAAGCGAAATGGGGCTTTTGGCGGTTTCCTCACCGCATACTCTTTTTCACCGTCCAGCTGCGCCGCTACCAAATCCGTGAGCAAACCGCATCCCCATTGCTCATAAGTTACAATTTATTAGACCCTATCTCAAGGTTGCCTGAAATTATCATTTACGAATGGTTACAGATGTAAATAGAACATTGCCAACAGCATGTCTTCGAAGCGACGCTTCAGTCCCCATTATACCCAAATCTCAAAAAAAGGGCATATACAGATTGCTTCGTCTAGCAGAAACCCTCATGGGTTTCTGCACCTCTCGCAATGACAACCAACACCACGTTCTATTCGCCCTACATAGTATTATATCACGCCTAAATTGAAAGAAACGCGGCCTCAAGCTCGTACCGCACCGATCGCCCCTTCATAGTCAGGTTCCTCGGTAATCTCGCCGACGAGCTGTGTGTAGATCACCCGGTCTCTCTCATCGAGTACAACCACAACCCGTGCCAGAAGACCAGCGAGCGGCCCGTCCGTGATCTCGCACCCGTAGCTTCGACCGAAATCACGGTTTCTGAGCTGGGAAAGAGTTATCATATTATCAATTCCTTCGGAGGAACAGAACCTGTCCTGTACAAAAGGCAGATCGTTGCTGATTGTAAGGATAACGGTGTCTGAAAGAGACTTCGCACTCTCGTTGAACCTACGTGCCGAAGCGGGCACCTGCCAGTATCGAGAGAGGACACGATGTTCAGAATCTTTTTCTTTCCCGTGAAATCCTTTAGAGTGACATCACTGAGGTCTCTCTTCGTCAGCACCCAATCGGCTGCCTCTGTCCCCTTTTCGGGGAGCTCTCCTGATGTGTGAACCGGTTTTCCATTCAGATGTATCGTTGCCATGCTTTTGTTCCTACATCGTCCTTTATGAAATAGTCTGGAATGTCCCGAAGAGCAGAGCATCATAAGCCTTCATCCTTAAAAGACAGCACGCG
Organism: Spirochaetota bacterium; assembly: GCA_035527995.1. GTDB lineage: Bacteria > Spirochaetota > B62-G9 > B62-G9 > DRHN01 > JAFGTF01. The sequence goes on from DATKZJ010000099.1 coordinate 7,514, forward strand.
ACTTAATTTCTCTCTTGAATGATATCTACACGTAACATCGAGACATGATAAAAAATTATACTTCCGCCCGTACCTGTTAACGCTCTTTTCGTTTTACCACCAATATTGTATCGGGCCTTTATCGGCTTTTCCAGGAGTAAACCCGATCAAAAACATGCTTGAAACTGCGTCCAGGCAAACGTATTTTTTCTTAGGAGAGTATTACGAGCCGAGAGGATACTGCTCTCAAAGATGAAAGATCGAGACACCCGGAGGCAAATAGGGTTTCGCCCTCTTTAGACCGGGGGAGGTTTCCGATGCGGAGGATGAAAAATACAAGATCCTCTGTTCCGCCCTTTACAAACCCTTGTCCGAGACGGGCCGTTCAGAAGATATGTTCCGCACCCTAAAGCAGAAAAGAAGCGTGCTGAGAAGCTCGATCTCTTGTCTACGTTGATAATACTCTTATACATCAATAACTCCTTTTAAGAGTCGTTAATTGTTTGGTAAATATTGTTATTTTTTGCCTATTCTATAGAAGAAGCAATTATAGAGTTGAAAGGGGGAGAACGATGAAAAGAGTAATGCTTCTTGTTATTACCCTGATCTTTATATGCGTGACAGGTTCCCTGTTTGCGGACGGCGACTTCGATCTTGATTTCAAGCTCGACATGTCCGTCTCGATCCCTTCGGGTTTCTTCATCACACCGAGCGTGAGGGCAATGTACAACATGGGTACATTCGGCGCCGGAGCGGAGCTCAAATATTCGCATAACCTGAAGTATAATGACTCCTACTTCCTAGGCTTCGGCCTTGTCGAACTGGGTCCCATTTACGGAGGGCTCGGGTTTGCCGCAAAGCTCACCGATGCACACGACCCTACAGGTGAGTACTACTTTGCCACTCCTGAAACAGACGTAACCCTCGCTCTTACGGGCGGAGCCCTGTTCAAACCCATTCCGCTCGGTCCGGGGAAGCTCGGGTTCAACGCAGGCTTCGACCTCTACGCATCGGCAACCCCGGTAAAGCAGACGGATGTAAGCAACCCCGCTGACCTTATCGGCGCTCTGTTCACCTCCGGGATCGCGAGCGGTTTCAACGCCATATTCAACCTCTTCAAGATAAACCTTGGAGTAAACTACACGGTTGAGTTCTAGCTCCAGTCTCGAACGATTCTCCGAAGATACCAGGAGCTTGGGGCGCAGATACATACTACCGTGAGAATACGGACTGCCCTAGAACGAGCCCTGTGTGCTCACTACCTATTTTATGAACACACCCGCAGATGGCTCAACAATTCACGGACCGCAGAAAGCTCAATCAGCACTCATGGTGCTTGAGGATAGAGGAGATTAGAGACCGGACCCGTCTAGAACCCGCCGGGCTCCAGCTCCCTGAAGGACCGTTTTCCCCCTAAAAAAACCTTATATCTGTACACAGATGGCACCGTGAGAGGTAGCCTCGCGGGGGCTCTCTGTACCCGAAATCACAGGCAAATTTGAACAGCCCCTCCATGTCGTCATGTGCGAGCAACCCGATCACAGGGCGTTCATCCGGCTCAATCCCCTCCTCGAGGAGAGAGGCGAGGTCCCGGCAGTCACAAAAGTGAGATACCGCCGCAGTATCCGGGGAGTTGTCAAAATGGTTGTGCCAGGGCCTTTTGAAATCCCCCGACACATCCGGCCCAGAAGAGGTCATCCGCCCTGTACCGGGGAGCATCATCACCGAGCCTATACGCCGCCCGTCCCATAAAAAAGAACTCGATATTCCGGTGAGAGCCCAAACCCCTGAGCTTTTTGTACGTCTCATATGGAAGCGTTCCTTCAATCCCTAGCCCTGTGAACAGACGAAAGTACTCGATCTGATACACAAACATATTGCGGCCGAATATCTCATAACCGGTCTCCACCGCCATCTTCGTTCGTCGGAAGGGAACTCACTCCAGGTAGAAAGGGTTCACAGATATAATGATACCCTTCAGCCCCTTGTTTTTCAAAAGAAGCATCTTCTGTTTCGTCAGCTTTTTGTCGACACACCACACTGCGTTCGTTTCGACGAAGGTCGATGCTATCCCGTAGAATTCCGCCGTCTCTACGGCGCTTTCGAGGAGATTGAAGTTAAGAAACGGGTCGCCCCCGGTGAAGTGGAGCCCATGATTCAGGCTCACATACTCCGGACCGTACGGTGAGGGGCCGATCCTTTCGGCGAGGCCGGAAAGGATGCTCTCGAGATCCTTGTGTGAGATCCAGTCACCCTCCCACCGTGGGGAGCATGCGTACATACAGTGGAGGCATTCGCAGGAACATCTGTAGGAAAGTATAAAGCCGCCGGATACCGGAGATGGAACCTTTATCCTCAACCGTCCTCCTGTCCATTCTGCTCGACAGTGTACCGGATCCCATCGACAATAAACGTACGTTGGACGCTGAGGTCTATATCAGGAAAAACGAAAGTCTCGACCCTTCCCCCGTTGGGAGCGATACCGATCACGTTTACCCGCCTGTAGGTCTTCTTCTCCTTGTTGTAGCGCGGCTCCTTCAGGAAAAGTGTGTACATCTTCCCCCTCGGGATCTCGAACACGAAGTTATAGTCGACCTTTTTTACGTCGATCTCCGGGATCTCGTTGAGCATTTTCGGTCTCGAGTATCCTCTTTTTTTTTCCTCGCCATCGACGAGGTACGCTTTTTCCGCCTGCTCGACCATGAGTACGAGCCGGTCTCTTTTTACGATCTCCTCCTCTGTTCGTTCGAGCAGAGAGAGAAAATCTTCCTTCCTGAGGTCGGACAGCTCGTCACACGGGATAAAGAAGATCTTCTCCGGATAGCGGTGCTTGCGCTTCGTGAGGTCGTACCACTTTATATTCTGACCTGGCTTTGAGAGCTCGATTACGATGTTCTCCGCATCTTCGCTGTAGCTGTTGTTCTCCTGGTCCCTCTCCCAGTTGTTCGCAACGAGCAGGGTGGTCTTTTTTCTGTAAAGACTTTCGAAGTATCCGTACACGACCATAGAGTGGTGCATCTTGTTCGAAAGGTAGGGTATGATCACCGTCTTTCCGTTTCGTATGCTCTCCTCTATAAGGTCGATCTCCACCTCAAGACCCTCTTTGCTCTGTTTTCCCACGAGGTCTATCTTTCCACCGATGAAATTTTCGAAGACGATATCATTCTGGAGGAAGTCCATCTGTCTTACGATCCTGGGATCGAGCTCATCTATCTCGTAGACCTTGGTGTAAGGTTCCGGAATCGATTCAGGATGGGAGTGGTAGTAGACCTCGCCCCCGGAGAATCCGTAGCATCTTCCTATGCTCCCCTTGTAGATCGTATACATCAGGTAGATGAGCAGAGCCTCCTGGTCTTTAGAGAGCGTTCCGAATCGCTCCCGGGCCCATTCCGCCACGGTTTCGGAGACAAAACCGATCTGGTTCTCGAACTTCCCGTCATTTGCGAACCGGAAGTTATCTCTTCCCCACTGGAAGTCCGCGAAGGATATGGTGAACTCCCTCATGAACCTTCCGTAGGAGGTTTCTATGAACAGGGAGGCGGTATATGTTCCGGCCTTCCGGTATGGGGAACCCCGAAAGAGCACCTCTCCGCTGAACTTTTCGAGTGCGAGGTCGATTTCCCCGTCGCTCTCGAAATCGAATGACACGGTCCTGATATCGTCCATGTCTGTGCCTGCGATCACCCACTCCAGCACAGGCGGCGTGCCGCTGTGGCACTCGACATCGACCCTGATCTCCCTGTTTCTGAAATCGTACAGCGTGTCGTAGCTTCTCTGGTACAGCCTCTCGTCCCCGTAGGCAGAGAACAGGCCGAGGGAGAGAGCGAGAAGGATTGATAGAATGAAGGTTATAAGAAAAGATGGTCTTCTTTCGGTTGCTGATGGGCCCATAGAATCCCTACTGCAATGAATCGAGTATCCCTTTCACCCGGTCGCGCGCCTTTATGTGGGAATCGACGCGGTCGCGCTCCCTCTCGACTATCTTCCCGGGCGCCTTTGTGAGGAACTCTTTGTTTTTCAGCTTTTTCGAAGACCTCAATATTTCAGCCTCGAGGCGGTCATGCTCCTTCTTGAGCCTCTGTTTCTCCTTTTCCACATCGATCAGTCCTCGAAGCGGGAGATACACCTCATATCCGCTGCCGACCGCAGAGGCGCTCTCGGCCGGTTTCTTCATATCCACGCCGTATTCGATGCTGCGAAGTTTCGCGAGAGAGAGAATGACCTCCATCTGCTTCTCTATGACGCTCGATACGATCTTTGATGAGGTCTTCATGAGAACCTCCGCCTTGAGCTCAGGAGGAACGTTGAGCTCTCCCCGTATATTTCTGATATTGTAGACGAGCTCCTTGATAATGTCCATCCGCTCGACACTCTCTCTGCACACGTTTTTTTTGTTGTAGTCGGGATAGGAGGCAACCATTATGCTCTTCGGCCGCTGCCCGGGCAAGCTCTGCCAAGGCAACCTCTGCCAGATCTCCTCAGTGATAAAGGGCATGATCGGATGGAGAAGCCGTAATGAACCCTCAAGGACCCTGATGAGCATCCACGCTGCGTGAGATCTATCGCGGCCGTCGTCGCTGTAGAGCTTGACCTTCGATATCTCTATGTACCAGTCACAGAATTCGTGCCAGAAGAACTCGTATATGAGGGAGGATGCCTCCATGAGCTTGTACCCGCCGAGATAACGGTTCATATCCTTCACTGTATTCTCGAACAGGGTGAGGATCCATCGATCGGCGGTATCGAGATCGCCCTCTTCCACCTCCTGGAGATCGACATCCTCGGTGTTCATGAGGATGTAGCGGGAAGCATTCCATATCTTGTTCGCGAACCGGGCGCCGATTGCGAACTTATCCATGGAGAGGAGGAGGTTCTGCCCGAGCGGAGTGATGTTGACGATCGTGTACCGCATGGCGTCGGCACCGTAGTTGTCGACCACCTCGAGCGGATCGATGCCGTTTCCGAGGGATTTGCTCATCTTCCTTCCCTTCTCATCCATCACCACGCCATGTATATACACATCACCGAACGGTATCTCTTTCATGAACTCAAGCCCGCTCATTATCATCCTCGCGACCCAGAAGAAGAGAATTCCCGGGTCTGTAACGAGTACAGCAGTAGGATAGTAGTAGCCCAGTTCACAGGCGGCGCGAGAACCGTCCTGTGGTTCTGCAGGCCACCCGAGAGTGGAAAAGGGCCAGAGCTGAGATGAAAACCAGGTATCGAGAACGTCATCGTCCTGGTAGATGTTTTCAGACCGACACGACCGGCATGCGCTCGGCTCATCGACCGAGGCAAAAACCTCCCCGCATTCGGAGCAGTAGTACACAGGGATCCTGTGGCCCCACCATATCTGACGGGATATGCACCAGTCCCTGATATTGGTCATCCAGTTCATATACACCTTCTTCCACCGGTTCGGGTAGAAGCGTATCTTCCCCTCTTCCACTGCCTTTATCGCAGGTTCAGCGAGCGGTTTCATACGGACGAACCACTGCTCCGAGAGATAAGGCTCGATCGTGGTGTGACAGCGGTAGCAGTGGCCGACCTCGTGCGAGCAGGGTTCCTGCTTCACGAAAAGCCCCTTCTCCCTGAGCTCGTCGAGAACCACTTCCCTGCACTCATACCGGTCCATGCCGACACACTCCGGTATGCCGTTCTCGTTTACCGTCGCATCTTCACGGAATATGTTGATCCGGTCGAGCCCGTGCCTCTCGCCGATCGCGAAATCGTTCGGATCGTGTGCAGGAGTTATCTTCAGCGCCCCTGTACCGAACTCCCGGTCCACGTACGCGTCGGTGATCACAGGGATCTCTCGATCTGCAAGGGGCAGGACAACCGTCTTCCCCACGAAGTCCATGTAGCGGTCGTCATCCGGGTTTACGGCAACCGCAGTATCCCCGAGCATCGTCTCCGGCCTTGTCGTCGCGATCACGAGGCTTCGGTCTTCATCCTTCAAAGGGTAGCGGATATAGTAGAGGAATCCCTGGTGGGTCTCGTGGGAGACCTCTTCGTCGGACAGAGCGGTCTGGCACCTTGGACACCAGTTGATAATGTACTCTCCGCGATAGATGAGCCCCTTGTCGTAGAGCCGCACGAACACCTCGCGGACGGCCCTCGAGAGGCCCTCATCCATGGTGAAACGCTCACGATCCCAGTCGCAGCTCGCACCGAGATGTTTCAGCTGCTCAATGATGCGGCCGCCGTACTCCTCTTTCCACTTCCACACGAGCTCGATGAAACGCTCTCTCCCCACCTCCTGCCTCGTCCGTCCCTCGGATGCGAGCTGTCGCTCGACAACATTCTGGGTAGCTATTCCCGCGTGGTCCGTTCCAGGCATCCAGAGAGCATTGTACCCCTGCATCCGCCGCCAGCGGATGAGAATGTCCTGTATCGCGTTGTTCAGGCCGTGCCCCATGTGGAGCGCGCCTGTCACGTTGGGAGGCGGTATGACGATAGTAAACGGTTTCTTCTCAGGATCGACCTCGGAAGAAAACAGTTTCTCATCTTCCCAGAATTTGTACCACCTTCTTTCCACGCGCTTCGGGTCGTACTTCTTATCGATCTCCATCTCGGCAGTCTCATCTCTCTCAAATTAGCCCTTGGGGCTTAAAAAATACTCTGTTTATGCTTATTGCAAATTTCTATATCATAATTTTAGCCACCATGAACTTAATTTATGAGCCGGCTGATGTCAACGAGAATATCCCCTATCGGACCCGGGCCCTCCTGAGGATCGTGTAGAAGAAAGCTGCAACGGGAAACTGCGTAAGGATGCACGCGGCAACTCCGAGGACTGCCCCTCCTTTGAAGGAGGTGATTGCAACAACCGTCGCTATGGAGAGGTTCCGTGTGCCGTTCTCATAGATCAGCGGGATCGACCTCTCCTCTTCTATCCTGAAAAGTCTTGTGAGATAGATCGAGATCACGAAAGAAACAGTATAGTAGAGCGCGGATGTGAGAACACCCCACGCTATTATCCCTGGGTTGTCCGTAATCACCTGTGCTCCCATCGCAACGGAGATAAGAATGATGAACAGCTCGATGATACCGGACAGAGTGGAGAGTGTCGGCTTTATCTTCTGAAGCAGGTCACCCGTCAGCCATCTTTTCATCACCCGCTTCAGCACAATGGCGAGAATAAACGGGATAACGATGAGGAAGCCGAGGTTTTTTATGAGAAGTATAAGAGAAAAGTAGGAGCTTGTTCTGAAGAAAAGCGAAAACCCGAGCGGAACGAGGAATATCCACACAACGAAGGTGAAAGACTGGATAATAAGAGTAAAGAGTATGTCCCCTTCAAGGAAGCCGGTCCAGGCGGACAGCATCGCGTTAGGAGGGACTGTGGACGATATGACAATCCCTCTCTGCAGGTAGGAAAACTGCTCTGGTATGATGTAAGAAATACCGTAAGCGACAAACGGCCCCAAAATGAAGAGGATGAAGCTCACCGCCATGGGGTAAAGGTAGTGCTTCAGCATGGCGAGGCTTCTAAGACTCGTTGGAAACACCATGATAAAGACCATGATGAAAAGAAGGGGAATGACGATGAATTGAAGAGAGAGCACCCGCTGCTCATTAAACCTTCCCGCGAGATAACCGACGACCATGGCGAGAAGGACCCAGAGGAGTATGTACTTTCTTACCCATAGATTGAAGTTTCTCATACACGGCTCTCTGAAGCTGTATTGAAGAATAGTACCATATGTCGGGGATATTACCACATTAAAAAAAGGTTTTATGATCCTTCAAACGCCGCTCCGTATCCGGACGGACAGGACGATCGAGTCCTCTGTTTAAACAGATCTTTGGTCTGTTTAAACATACTCTATGCCGAGGCCTTCGAGGACCTTCATGCAAACCCATAAGTTCTTTTTTCGGTCGTTTTCGGTGAGAGAGATCCTCACAGTATCCCCGATCCCGGCAATCAGCAGCGGGGCGAGCCCGCATACAGACCTCACGACACCGTCCATCCCGAATCCCGCCTCCGTGATCCCTACGTGGAGAGGGTAGGCCACTCTTCGTGCAGCCTCCCTGTTGGCCTCAACTGTGAGTCTTATGTCTGGCGATTTCAAAGAAATCACGATATCTTCGAATCCCTGACGCTCCAGAAGTGAAACCTCTTTCAGCGCACTCTCGACCATCGCCTCCGAGTTTCTCCCGCCGTATCGGTACAGGACATCCTTTCCGAGTGAGCCGGAGTTTACCCCGACCCTTATTGGCACCCCTCTCTCCTTCGCCGCACGAACGACCTCGAGGAGCTTTCGAGAGCTGCCGATGTTACCGGGGTTTATCCTCAGTTTGTCGCAGCCGGCTTCGAGAGCGAGCAAGGCAAGTTTATAGTCGAAATGTATGTCCGCAACCACCGGTATACCGCAAAGCCGTCTGACGGTCTTCACTGCAAGCGCCGACTCAGGGTCCGGAACAGCTACCCTCACCAACCGCAGCCCGATCTCCTGCAGTGACCTGATCTGTCTCACCGATGCCGAAACGTCCCTTACCGGTACAGATGTCATCTCCTGGATGACGACGGGATTAGACCCTCCGATCTCGAGGTCTCTGACACGTACAGTACTCGCTTTCCTCCTCTCAATCCCGATCTTCGTGGCTACACCCTCCTGTCTAGCCTCTCTTTTTTTTACTGCCGCACAACCAGTCCTGAAGCCCTCTCAGGTGGAGGAGGAGTGAATCGGGAAGCTCGACGTCGTCGTAGCGCATAGGATCTCCCTTTTTCACATCTCTCTTCAGCTTTGCACCAGTAGAAAGCCCGAGGGGAAGAAGGCCCTCATCTTCTGCAACAGAATACCTCTCTATGCCGCCGCGGGAGGAGAACCCGCCGATCTCGTCGACAGTCTCTCCCTCCTTGATATCTTTTTTCGCCAGCGTGATGACCTCGGTAGTCGGAGCGCTTGCTGTCCTGAGCACCGGTTTTTTGTACAGGCATGCCGTGCCGACAGACACAGGAACCTCTATGTTGGTGAGGTGGTACGGGCGGTACAAGAGATGGCATGGCCCCTCCCCTACCTTGAGGTACCGAAGCGTCTCGTTTACTATTCTCCCATGATGCCGTACAACGGCAAAAACTCCGGGTGCCACATCTCCGACCGCGTAATCGACGACACCCTCCCTCGAAAGAATCCCTCCTTCTTTCTCGAGACAGAATACCCCTGCAAGCTCCTCGACCGACGCCGCTGGTCCGTGCATGTTCCTCCTGTCGATCGTGAACCCGCACGAGTTTGCAACAGCGCTCATCTCAACCATCGTCTTTGTACCGTCAACGAACTCAGTCAGCATCCTGGGGTTCAGCCCCATAGAGGCCGCCCGCGTCGCGAGTGAATCCGGATCGGCCGAGAGATCGAGCGGGTTGTTCTTCCCCTTGCCGCATGCGACCACAGTAAATCCCAGTGTGCGGGCGAAATCGCAGAGCTCTTTTACCGCGGCCGGTTCATCTCCGGAGCACACGGTGTACACCACGCCGGCCCCTTCTGCGAGCCTTGCCAGATAGTACCCGCAGGTCACATCCGTCTCGACATTGAGCATCCCTACATGCTTTCGGTTCATTATACTCCTGAAAGCGACCTCCGCACCGACCTCCGGGATACCGGTCGCCTCGATTACCATATCGATGCCTTCGAGCTCCGGTATCACACGGTGATCCTCAGTCACTGCCCTCTCCTCAGGCCAAGAAAGTCCCCTACCGTCAGCTGCGTTTTCTATTTTTCGATAGCGGGAAAGCCCGACAGCCTCGAAACAGCCTGTCGCCCGTTTTATATCGATATCCGCAACCGCAACGACCTCCATCCCGGGAGCGCTCTCCAGAACCTCTACTATACCTTTCCCCATGAACCCGGCTCCTACGAGCCCCACTCGTATCGGGCGTTCGAGCGCCCGCAACTCATCGTACAGGATCATCCGTCACCTCCCCAGGAACGCTAATATGTCAGATGATGAGTATTGACCATTAATTAGTCGCTGGTGAATAATTACCAATTCACCAACATTGCTTTATACACCAGCTCAATAATTAGTTGCGAGTGAAATAGTTACATGAAACCAACTTATTCATCAATGTCTTTTCTTGTTGAACATACTAATCATTCACCAAGAACTAATTATTCCAATATTTAGAATTATTCAAAAGGCCTGAACCGGCCCACAAGCTTATTTAAAACAGGAACCTCGAACTATTAATAATATCCCCGCAGAATAAGAAGGGGAACAACAAAATAACCGCTTCTCTTTTGGTTTGAAATATATAATTTTCTTTATATACTATATGAAACATATCACAGTTTTTAGAGGAGCGGGGTACATGAGAAAACCGCTTATCACGGTTTTTG
>DATKZJ010000100.1:0-8549 GCA_035527995.1 Spirochaetota bacterium
ATTATCTTCATCAATAATTACTCCAGTTACGGTTACACGGCCAGTCTTGGAATCCGGCGTACATCCACCAATATTGATCATACTGTAGCCACCTTTAGCCACCTCTGAATACACTGCTATATCCAGCTCACTGACAGATCCGTCTGCATGCGAACAACTAATAGCTGTCGGCTCAAAGTTAATTCTGTTTTTGGCTATTAAGCTACCAATGCGTATTGGTTTGAAAAGGTTAGGATACTTTGTTTTAGTGGTCATAAGTTAGCCTCCATTATTATAAATATTTTAATTTTTTAGTCGGCCATTCCATAAATGAAAAGATTAACAGTTATTACAGGCTATAAATTAGTTATTTACAGTTATTAAGTACCCATTCTTTCACGTTCTCAAAAACGTGTCAAGATTTATTTCATTAATTTTTCAAAAGATTCGTGATGCCAGCGTGAAATCGTTGAAAATAGCACTATACTGCTGTAGAATGGAAAGCACGAACAGTTTTTTACGGCAGGCTGATTAAGTCCTGCTAACTCGAAGTTCGGCGAACTTACACAGTCAGGAGATGAAAATGTGCTACATCACCAGAGAACAGCTATACAGGTTCTGCAGCATACCTGCAGAGAGGCTGGCCGATCACCCTGAACTCAAGGTACCGTTCCGCCTCGTGAGGGACTCCGATGAGATGGGGTCTCTCATGGCTGAGGAGCTTGTAGCCCTCATAGAAAAGAACAACAGCATGGGATGGCAGACGAGAGCTATCATTCCCTGCGGCCCGAGCTGCTGGTACAGCCCTTTTACAGACATGGTCAACAATAGGAGGGTGAGCCTGAAAAACCTCGTTGTCTTCCACATGGATGACTGCCTCGACTGGCAGGGGCGTCTCCTCCCTGAGAATCATCCCTACAACTTCAGAACGGAGATGGAGAGGCGATTCTACGGCCCGGTTGACCCGGAGTTCGGAGTCCCGGAGAAGAACAGAAACTTCCCTTCCCCGCAGAACGTTGAGGATATACTGCAGAAGATATGGTCCGCCCCTCTTGACATCACCTATGGGGGGTGGGGTCAGGACGGACATATAGCCTACAATCAGGCACGCCGTCACCCGTTCAGCCATATTACCGTAGAGGACCTGAAAGAAGCATCCGTTCGTATTCAGGAGAACAACATCGATACGATATTAGCCCTGGCACAGCGTACCTTCGGCACAGCGTACCAGTTCGTACCGCCGATGTCCGTCACCCTCGGGGTAAAGGAGTGCCTCAGCGCAAGAAAGGTACGAGTATTCAGCGACACGGGCGCCTGGAAGCAGACCGCGCTCCGCGTAGCGCTCTTCAGCCCGGTGACCCCGGAATATCCACTGACCCTTCTCCAGGAGCACCCGGATGCACTCATCACCGCTACCCTCGATACTGCACGGCATCCTATCAGTGAGCATCCGGAGTGGGACCTCGGGGTATGACCATGGAACCTCTTCGTATTAGGCAGGGCCGAAAAAAATTTGACGCGATGATCGGAACGGGCGGCGTCGGTTCCGGAATGTTCTTCACCGTCAACGGCATGCACACCATCGGCCGGGAGGAATCGAGGTCCGGCAGGATAGAGGACAGGAAAGACTACTGCAAGCTCCACATAGTTTCCCACTATGTCAAATCGCTTCTCGGAAATGAATTCGAGGTCATAGCGATCGGCAAGGTCGGTGAAGATGATGCCGGTTCTGAGCTGGTCCGGGAGATGCGGGAAGCGGGAATAGCTACAGAGCACATGATGATCTGCAGCGGGGAGCGCACGCTTTTCTCCTTCTGTTTCAGCTACCCCGACGGGAGCGGAGGAAACCTCACCACCGACGATTCCGCGAGCTCGAAGCTCACACCTCAGGATGTCCATAAGGCCGAGGAGTCGTTCGCGAGATTCGGAAAAAGGGGAATAGGCATAGCTCTTCCCGAGGTCCCTCTCGACACGAGGACCGCCCTCCTCAAACTATCGACCGTATACGGGCTGTACCGCATCGCATCCTTCACATCTAACGAGATGGATGAGGTTAAGAAAGGCGGTATACTCGAAATCATCGATCATCTCGCCGCCAACATGGACGAGGCTGCAAGACTTGCCGGTAACAGATCAAAAGAGGACACTGAAGAGCGGACTGTGAGTGCCGCGGTAGAGACCCTCTTAAAAAAGAGCCATAACATCACGCTTTCGGTAACCGCTGGTAAAAACGGAAGCTGGATCTGGGACAAAAGAAAACTTCACCGCCTTCGGGCCCCTGAAGTCGAAGCCGTAAGCACAGCGGGAGCTGGGGATGCATTCCTTGGGGGGATCATTGCGGGAATTTCCGCAGGCTTCGGACTCGTGGAGGCCCAGCAGCTCGGTACCCTCATGGGATCCCTCTCCATCACCTCCCCCCACACGATAGATAAAAGGATCGACAAGAAAGCGGTCAATAATTTCGCACATTCAAAGGGCTTTCCCGTATGTGCTGCTCTCAAAGAGGTGTTACGCTGAGCCGTAGCCATTATTTTTCAGCCTCAAATATTCACCAGAAACAGGTGTGCGCCTACCTACAGATGCCGCCCTTCTATGAGGGGTTTTCACCCTTACTGCTGAAGATGAACGTGCAGCTTGCGCCTTTCTATCGAGGAATGAGGTCGTAAAAGTAGAAGCGGGAATCACGCAGCACGACCTCTCCCGTATCAATAGTCACCTTTTTACCAAAGTTCGGGCCGTCATACACAAAGGTGTGAAACTCCCCGTTCTCCCCGCACGGGTCCACGGTCCGGGGGAGGTCTCGCAGGAAACCTTCATCGTACTCCCGTCCGCAAAAACTCCCATCCAGCTTCTCTGAGTCAACACAGACGACGACCGCCCTGAACCCGAGATCGATGAACCCTCGCCCCAGAGTCGATGTGTCGGCCGCCCACAACGGAAACAGTGCCTTCATAGACAGTTCTTCGAGCTTTTTCTCCCTGTGCATGCGCAAATCTTCCAGGAGTATGTCTCCGTATGCAACCGTAAGAACCTCCCTCCTCTTGAACGAAACGAACATCCGCCGCATACATGCCTCATACTCTTCGCTGGAACCTTTCTTTGTGATATACACCTTTTCGAGCGGGATCCCGAGGGATTGGGCCTGAAGTTCGAGAAGCGTTTCTCTTACACCGTGCATACTGACTCTCCCGTAGTCTTCTGTCACGGTGGTGAGCAGAGCACGCACATCGTACCTGTTCGTTTTCTGAAGCTCATAAAGCGCAAGAGCGCTGTCCTTTCCCCCGCTCCACGTGAACAGGACTTTTGTATGAGCGGTTTTTTCTTTGTTCATAAGATCTCTGCCTCGGATATAGAATATGGCAATTGTGATAGGTACAGACCCGTTTTGATATCTTCCCTAGGACCTCCCCGCTATCGGTTATCACTACGATAGGTAGCTGCCCGAGATTTCGAACTAAAACGTTTATTCTCTCGGCAGGCCGAGCCACCGGTCCCAAACCTTCATGGCTTCCCTTTCGTTCCCTCTTTCATCGAGCAGGCCAGTGTCCTTCCAAATCATGAACAGCTCATCCACTCCAGACGGCTTGACCCTGGTCCAGAAATCGTCATAATCCCTCACAAAGAACCACACTACGAACCGGGTGTTGAGCCTGTTGCACTGTTCGAGAAGGAAACGTACGTATTCCGCCTGGCCCCTCTCATCTCCCGGTATCTGCACCCCGTACTGCTTCGACACGAGTTTTTCGGCTATAAAGCCGGTTTCAGCAACGGCGAACGGCCTGTCTGCAGAAAGATCGGCAAGCTTTTTAAGAACCAGTCTACCGGAAGGTTTCCGGGTCCCCTGTTGTTGAGAAACGGGTATGAGCTTACCGCTATGTAATCCGTAAAGGGCAGGAGCTTTTCTACCGCGGCTTTCTGGGAAAGCGGGTCCTTCTCGGCAAGCATGTTGACCTCTATGCCGTAAGCCATGAAATCCGGCTCGAAAGCACGGATCATCTCCCTGCAGTAGTTCGTGTACGCCCGGACGACCTCGTGGTCGTTGAAATTCTTTTGCTTCCATTCTCCGGCCCTCGGCATATTAGTATCCTTACCCCATCGGCCGGCCAGGCTGTTTCGTTTTGTCGAAAGAGGCGTTACAGCGAGGTACACCCTTATGTTTTCCGGGGTATGGGTCCTGCGGTATTCGATCTCAGATCTTACTCTGAAATGATACGGACTTTCTTTCAGGGGCTCGTCCCACGGTACACCGCCGTCGAAGTGGTGCGCGACCATATCCCCGTGTCTGCCGAGAGCATCGTAGAATGAACGTGTTCCCGATTGCGGCGGAACCTGCAAAACAGTATCTTCCCGGAGTGTCATCCTGCGGGCGCAGCCCAATGAGAGGCTTATTAGAAGAACTGCCGCAGTCATTCGAAAAATGTTTTTCAAAAATCCCCCTGTACTATCTGGCCCTCGAGGCTGCAATTCGGGTTCACATTTGTTGATTTCGCTCCGCTGCTCATTACAATCTTTTCGAATGCATCTGTGTTGTTGACGAGAGAACATCCAACCTCTCCATGCTGCAGCACCGTGGGGTGAGCGCGGATCGCTTCCAAAAAAGGAGACTCGAGCACCTCTCTGAAAGAGAGATCATTGACATTCTCCCGTGCGTAGTGTGCGAAGGGGCACGGTTCAACCCATCCGAGAGCATTTATGTGCAATCCGCCTCCACCTACCGCCATACACCTCCCGTCTGCATCGTACTCGTCGTAAGGGAGATGGATCAGGATTATACGCTCCCAGTTTCTCAGTTCGGGCAACCGTTCTCTGAACTGTTTCTTCTGCTCCTCTCCAGGAAGGTCATCTTTATCGTCAGGGCTCAGCGGAATAAACTCGTTGAACACGCCCAAGGTACACCCCCTGTCGACCATGGAGGACACGAAATCTCGACTGCCGAGAAGATCGATCGTGTCTGCGGTAAGGACCGAGGAAAACCCGAAATGTACTCCAGCCGCATGCAGCAGCTCCATACAGCCTATCACCTTCCTGTACACTCCCTCGCCCCTTCTTCTGTCGGTCTCCCGTTCCCCTCCCTCGATGCTCACGACTGGAAACACGTTTCCGCACCGAGCGATCCTTCGGGCCATGGTTTCGTCTATCAAAGTACCGTTCGTTACTGTCCAGAAAAGCGCGCTTGAATACTCCTCGTAGAGTTTCATCATCTCCGGCCTTAGATACGGCTCCCCTCCTGTGACCACAAAAAGAAAGACACCCTCATCTACGGCAGACCCCATCACCCTTTGGATTACAGGAAAGGTCATTTCATCCTCCTTCGGGTGAAACCGGGCGTAACAGCCCCTGCAGGAGAGATTGCATCTGAAGGTCGGACTTATCCCGATACCCATAGGAACGAGGAGATTCTCCTTTTTAAAGGACCGCCTCCTTGCGAGGCCGGATCGGATCAATCCGACCTGCAGATTCCTTGTCCGCCAGAGTATTTCTATCGGTCTTCTTCCCCACAGCCGGATCATACTCTTCACAAGATATCGTAAATCGAGCCCGTCTCTCCTCATAGAATCCTCATTATTAGGGAATCGGAAATCTCTGTTGGCTGGTAAGATACACCATCTGTGAAAAAACTGCAAACTCAAAACGGCATCATTCTGTTTTCCGCCGCTCGATTTCTGCGATGAAGCCCATCATCCGCTTATAGTGTGAGCCTTTCCAGTAGACCGTTTTGCAGGAAACACACCGATAGAATTCATCATAATACCTTCTCGTCAGCGGTTGCACCTCTTTGATAACATCCCTTTTTGCCGCTCTGCGGATGATCCCGTTGCACCGCATGCAGCGGTAAAACGGTCTTATCCTCGAGTAGAGGTCGAAACGGTCGAGCACCTCGATGAGCTGCTCTTTCGAAGACTGCGACCGCACCCAGTAACCCCTTTCCACCTCCCCTATCTTCAGCAGGCCGATGTCCCTTGTGAGAACAATCCGTTTTTCAGTAACCGCGATCCTGACGAGTTCGGTATCCCTGTAGTCGTTGCGAAAGAGGGCATCGAACCCGAGCATGCGGAGCTTCCTCGTGAGCTTCCCGAGGTGCACGTCGAGAACAAACTTCGGGATACGGAGCGGAACAGCTCTAAGGTGGGTTGCTTCCGAGATATCGAGGCTCTCGAAAACAGGGTATACTGATACTTTATCGTCATTGCTGAGATGATAACGAAAATCTACGGACTTGCCGTTTACCAGGATCAGGTCGATCTCAGCATGCGGAACTCCCAATGCCTCGACAGCGTCCTTTACGGCAGGAGTTCCGGTAAAGCGATATACAAACGGTTTCTTGCGCCGATACCCTGGAAGGAAGTCGTTGAGCTCCTCGTAGAAACGGAAGATCGCCTCTTTCTTTCTGTACATGGGATCCCTGCGCTCGAGACATTACGGGCCGAATACAACATAAGGGTCATGACAGCAAACCGTACCCTGCTAATCAGGTCCGTTCAGCTCGGATCCGTACGGCTCATAGCCGGACGGAAAACCGGCCCTGCCACCCCCCATTTCTTACAAATCAATATAAATATTTGGAAATGGGGCTTTTAGCGGTTTCCCTGCCGTTAACTCCATTTTTAAAAACCGGCATGCCATCGTCACCCTCTATCCTTCTGCTGTATACGAAAGAACAAAAGCATACATGGAGACAACGAACAGCGGTATATGCAGCACACCCATCCACCACAGGGAGGGCTGTAAAAACCACTGCACAATGTTAAAAATACCGGTAACAGCCCCAACAAACGCCATCACCCTGACTGCAGCGCGGTTGAACCTTTTACAAAAGAGCGTTACTACAGCGAGAAAAACCGGGGTCATCATGCAGTATGTCAGGCCTGATGCCGAATCCAGTATACCAGGCGCGGAGAAGTCCGGTTCGAGTGTCGTGAGATCTATCGGGTACCAGAACGATAAGAAAGCAAAGGGGACGACCCAGTATCTCCACCAGGACCGGGTCTCATCGACGATCTCGTTCTTCTTTACAAAAGCCTCCACGATCCAGAAAAACAGGACAATTGTGTAGACCGTGAGGTTTCCCGTAAGAACGGCGAATCCATACTTTTCTGTCGATGCCGTGGTCTGGAAAAACGCGAAACCGAGGGAGAGCGTTGCCGCGTATATATTGAACGCGCGTACAGCCCTGTTTTGTATCGTCGCAAGGAGTACGATGATGACGATCGGTACGATCTTGAAAAGAGGAAATAAGTAAGGGAATGAATATATGAATGCTTTCGAAAGCACCGCAACCGTAGCTTCCGGGATCTCTCTCGGATCGACAGTGACGCCGCTGTAGATCGGAACAAAGAACAGCAGAAGCAGGACGAGTAAAAACCACCATTTCCCCGATACTCTCTCGAGCACCGAATAGAAACCCTCCCCTCTTCCCATCTAAAACCTCCCCCTCCTTGCCTTAGAAGATAAAAAAACCACCAAGGGTCCGGTTTGCATAGAGCCCGCTGCCTGACGGCCTGCCGATCGTCCCGGACTAGGTCCCGGCATGCAGGAACAGTATAAAGCAGAAACAGGAGGACCAGCTCTCAACATCCCTGCCATCTCGTGCAACATTTCTATCATTATATCATAAAAAACTGCCTCCGAAAGGCCTATTTAATTCAGGAAAGCTCATAAAGGCTGTCCCGAACAAAAGCCGTCCCCAAGAGAACAAGACCGTTTTCATTGACAGGGAAATACAAAAATTGTACCATCTTAATTACTGTTATTTGTGCGAAACGGGGATTATGGATAAAGCCGATGGAACGTTTTCAATGGACTGATCAGTATAATACGGGGATTTTGACAATCGACATGCAGCACAAGGAGCTGTTCAGGAGGATAGACAACCTCACTCTTGCACTATACGACGGTGAGGGGAAGCCTGCGCTCAAGACGCTACTCGGGTTTCTCGACTCATATATAATAGAGCACTTCCGGACAGAAGAAGAATATATGAAAAAAAACAGCTATCCCGGATTCGAGAAACATTTAGAGAAACACCATACATTCAGGAAGCTCCTCGCCGATGTAGAGCAAGAGTTCAACGACAAGGGAGGCGACACATATCTCGCGATCCGGTTCGAAAAGGAGATAAGAAAGTGGTGGGAGAATCATATACTCCAGACGGACATGCAATACGTCCCCTATATGAAAAACATATAAACATCTTTGATCTACGATACTGCCTCACAGCATGGTCCCTGTAACTTTATGGCTCTTTGGGGGGTCTATACCCCAACCCGCCAGTCATAGTGCATTATCTCCAGTTTGAAGCCCGAGTAAGCCGGATCATTGAGCTACAACCGGTCTGTGCAGTTTATCGAAATCATCCTGTTCTTACCGGCCTTATATATGGCACGAAAGCGGTAGATCAGCTTGCGTACTGTTTCAGGGCGGACGAGATCGCCTTCAGGATTGCCCTGCTCGAAACCGTTGCGCCGCTTACAGTATCGACCTTCAGCGACTGGGCACGGATGACATCTTCGGGGATCCTCTCCGCAGGCTTGCCCATCATCGTGCGGTGGTGCTCCAGCACTATCGAAACG
>DATKZJ010000101.1:0-7930 GCA_035527995.1 Spirochaetota bacterium
CCTGCTCGGCGAGAGGGCACTCTTTATCGTTCCCGACTCCTACGCCTACAGGGCTGTACCAAAGCCCTAGGAGGGTTCGCGTCCAGGAGAACGCGTTCGTCCAGGAGGACGCATGCCCATAAGGGCGAGCACTGCCCGTATCACCCTATTACCACAATGTTCCTATCATGTGATAGACTCGAATTATGATTAGGACAAAAACCCTGTAAACCCTCATTGCGGGTTCGTTGAAGCTCTCCTTAAACCATGACCGAACGAGTTCTGAGGGCTTTTGTCCGGGTTTTGAGACGCATGCGTATAAAGAGCGGCGCAGCGGGAACCGTCACAACCCACTCTGCGTTTTTTATATTCTTTCCCGAAATGCAAAATGGCGAACCTATCATTACGGTCTGTATTTTCGACATGGGCATGTAGGATACAGTCCGGAGGTTTTTTAGTACTGAAAACGGTTTGAAAGGATGAAAGCCGCCTGCAAGGACATTAATGCGGTTTTCTCACAAATTGCATAGTAATGGATTTAAATGATGACTTGGCAGCTGTAAAAAATAATATTTACGGTGAGGAAAGCGCCAAAAGCCCCGTTACTTACAGTTTGCTGTTGGTCATGAGAAACGGGGATGGAACCCCCTATTCCTGTGTGAGAAATGGGGGTTAATCCGGTACCGGGTCTTTTGCAATCGCCCCATTATAAGCTCTATACGGTGAAGAACAATTGCTTTCAGAGGGCATGGGGCTACTGCATGCAGATATCGGTATCAGAATATTGGAAGAGGATTCCCTGAAGCCTCAGCTTCAAGGAAGCTTGATCTTCATGGAAGTTCAGCTTCACGGAAGCTTGATCTTCATGGAAGTTCATCTTCAAGGAAGCTGTAGCTGGGAGAACTCATTGTCGAACCGGTCGTACACAACCGTGGTGCCGAGCGGGTCTTTTCTGTATACCCCGTCAACGAGGAATATGTACGCGTAGGCGCCTGGAAGGATATCAACCTCTCTTTCCCACAGTCCGCTCTTGTTCCGTTTCATCGGGAGCGAGTAGGGGTTCCAGTTGTTGAAATCTCCGATAAGGTAGACATCTCTGGCAGTATCGTTTTCATAGTAGAATACATAGGTGCGGTCCCTCGCGAGGACCGGGTTTTGCTTTGCGATAACGATCGGCGCAGGGACATCGAAGTAGGAGAGGGCCGTACCTCTATCATCGTACTCTTTACGGGTGTGGGATGGATCGTTCATCCAGACTCCGTCGACGAGAAAGCGGTACCTGTAGCGCCCGTCATCGAGGACCACGCCTTTCTCCCTCGTCTTGTCGTAGAGGAACACAAACACACCGTATCGGTTCTTAACGAGAAAGTAGGACTGTTCCCAGCCGTTGAAGTCTCCGATTACCTTGACATACTTCGGAGCCTTCCCTTCCGCCCTGTAGGAGAACAGAACACCGTTATCGGTCACGAGCGGCGGCTGCGGTTCTCTTACGTCCTTTGGGTTGGCCGCAAAGGCTGCACTGCTGTTTACAAGCAGAAGAAGGATCACACCTGTCAATCGAAAGATAGTTCGAAGCCCTGTTTTTTTCATAGACAAAACGGATTCAATAAGTTTTCAAGATCATTATCGATAAAATTCAGGGTTTGCTTTATGCATTTCGCCCCATGCCGGCAGCGGACCGAGACAGCCTTCAGGCGTTCGTAAAAAACCGCATACTGGACAAAAAGCAAAAAGACTGAAAAGCGCTGAACACCTATTCCCTGCTGTTAACCTTGATCTGTGAGAAATGGGTGTTAGTCTTCTTCCTTCTCTTCCTCCTCTTCATTGTGCCGGTCGAGGAACCGGACACCGTAGCATACGAGTCCGATCTTGGAGTGGGAGCCTCCTTCGGAATCCTGCCACCGGTCCTGCTTGAGTCTCCCGTTAAGCAGTACCCGCCTCCCTTTTTTGAGGTACTCGCTGCAGTGCTGGGCGAGTTTTGACCATACGGTTACGTCGATAAAGCACACCTCCTCCTGCAGCTCGTCTCCTTTGTAGTAGGAGTTGTTGTTTGCTATCGAAAAGCTACAGAGTGCGGTTCCGTTCTGTGTGTAGCGGATTTCAGGGTCGCCCACCAGCCTGCCCTCCATCACGACGAGATTGAAGTTTCTCATTCTGTCCCCCTTTTTGTTGAACGATTTCTATTACATTGAACAGGGAATATCGGATTTTTATTGCATTAGCGCGGTTTTCTCATAGATTGATATGCAATCAGATTCCATATCAATGGAGCTTAGTGATGATATGATAGTAGTTTATATTTTTATATAAAAAATAGAGTTTACAGTGAGAAAAGCGCCAAAATACCCATTCCTTCGTAAAGGAATGGGTATTGACCTTCATATTACGATTGCACATAAGGAATGGGGATTAAACCCCCTATGTTCAAATATTGACAGAATTTTGTGAGAAATGGGGGTTAGTACCTTAATACTGATTTTCTTGCCTTTTTGGCAAGAAAATATTTTAATCAAGAATGTGGCTTGTCCACATTAGGGGACTTTAAAATCGGATTTAATGCCAACGGACTTCAGTCCGAGGATCCTATGCCTATTCGCGGAGCCACTCGCTGTAAGCCTTGGAGTCCTTTGTTGTTCTGTACTTTATGAACTCGTTGAGACAGACCATGGCCCGTTCTGCCGTGAGAAAGGTGGGAACCCTCCCCATATCGAGCACCTGTCCGAGCTTGTTATACACCGCATCAGAACCGGAGACGACGTTGATCGATACTACCGTGGGTTTCTTGTAGCGGTGGACGATCTCGACGATTGTCGCAGCGATATTGAGCTTGTACCCATCGATCTCCCTGTCTGTTGTGTGTATCACCTGCGCCTGAGGTACGATGGATATAAAGAGTGCATCCGTTGTCTTCGATCTGAGAAGGATCTCGATACATCGCTCGAACAGTTCGTCGGAAGCCATCGCCGTGAGATCGAGGAGGGTGTCCGCCTTCACGAACCCGGGGAGCACCTTCACGAGTGCGCTCTTTGTCTCATCGTCCAGGACGGAGAGGGTGAGTCCTCCTATGTTGTCCGCTGCGTAGGTCTTCTCGTAACCGGCATTGGTGACGATAGCCACGCGGTTGCCGGTAACCTCGAAGTCGTGAAGCAGTGCAAAGGTCTTGATGAAGTCGCCGTGATCCAGCATCGTGTCCGCGACCACAAGCCCGGCCTGTTTCATCGCCGCCTTGCAGACCGCGTATTCTCCGGAGATGCTCGCGGTATGGGACTGCGCCGCGAGTTTGCCCGCCTCGGTCCTCCCGGCTTTGTACACGATGATCGGTTTCTTGCTGCGCCTCGTGGTATTGAAAAACTTTCTCCCGGCACCCCGCCTGAACCCCTCTATGTAGAAACCGATCACATCGACCACCGGGTTATTTTCGAAGTAGTTTGCGAGGTCGCTCGCGTCGATGTCAATCTGGTTTCCGTAGCTCACAATTACCTTCGGGGCGATCGCGTTTCGCATGTTGTAGATTTCTGTTATCCCGAGAGCCCCGCTCTGGCTCAGGATGGCGACGTTTCTGTCTTTTCTCTCGAGATCGATGCTGAACTTTTCTTCAGGAATGAAGAATGTGTTCATTCCGTCACCCTCTCCGTCGCCGGCGTATACGATTCCGAGGCAGTTCGGTCCCATTACCCTGATCCTGTTCTCCCGGCAAATATCCAGTATCCGCTTCTCCACGTCGATGTTCTTGCTTATCTCACTGAATCCTCCAGGGATGAGAATGATCGCACGCACATTCATCCTGGCACAATCCTCGACAATTGGGATGGTAGCCTCCGCGGGAACCGAGATGATGGCGAGATCGATTGGGCCCTCGATCTCCCCTATTGAGCGGTGGAGAGGGAGTACTCGCCCGGCTATTTTTATCTCGCCTCCTTTCGGGTTGACGCAATAGATGTTCTTACGGTTCAGGCTGATGAGGTTTTTTACAATGATGTTTCCGGACTTCGAGTTATCTGTTGCCGAGATGCCGACCACGGCGATGTTCTTTGGCTCGAAGAACGGTTTCAGGGTCTGCTTCGGGGGTACGGTGAGATCAACCTGTTCCTGAGCCCTTCGCTCGAACCTCGCAAAACAGTCGATGGCTATGAAGTTCCCCTCGAAGTCGAAAATGAAGGGGTTCACCTCGAACTCCTTCAGTACGAACCGGGTGTCGGAAGTAAGAAAGTTCGAGAATGTCGTGGCAAGGTTGCTGAACTTTACTCCAGCATCGACTATCCTGTTAACGTAGTCAGTGTGGCCCTCAGTCATGTACTTCTTCTGGATTCGAGTCGATTCGAGCAGGGCCTGTGTCACTCCCTGTGCCACTTCCTGTCTATGGGGGCAAGGATGAGGTTCGGCGGGGAGAAGTTGCCTGCAAAGTGCTCGGCGTCGGTTCCGCCTTTGCTGAAGGAGATGAGAGGGCCGAACGCTTCGCTCTCGCGTATACCGAGAAGGATCTCGTTTCCCAGGTCCTTTGAATATTCGATGTGTTCGCAGAGGAGTATGCCCTCGATGTCGTCATACTGCCGACCGACCTCCTCTTTCATCCTGCTGAACGTGTACTTCACGAAATCGAGGTCCTTATAGACGGACTTTACACCTCCGGCTTTCTGCTTGTGGGGAATCCCGACTGACTGGACCTTCAGTACTATCTTTTCGCTTGAAAAGAGAGAGTGTGTTGGATGTGATCTCATTCACATCACGGATGAAGATGTGCACCGGAGTTCTGATCCCCATCCCCTTGAGTATTCCGTACACCTCGTGTTCGAAGAGTGTACTCCTCTTCTCTTTATGAGCCTTCCGCAGAATCTTCTCTGTCGTCTCGATATTTTCTTTCATAGCCTGCTCCTTTTCACGGCGAGGTCTGCTGCAAACGCCGGATACAGAATTGTAACGACAGGGTATGTGGCTCCGATCTCGCCGTTTCAATCCCTCTTCCTGTACCGTTGGGGGCCGGTCGGGCACGACCTCTCCTCTCTTGTCTAAAGAGAAATAGGATCCACCGTTTCGGTGGAATAGTATCCCCGGGCACTCTATGGCGATTGTCTCACTCTGCTTACAGAGCAGATCGAGGGTGGTCTTCTCAGCGTGTCATCCGCGACCGAGAGAGAAAAGATGATGTTGCCGGCGGCTTTAGAAGTATCGCTGTTTCAATAGCGCCAGAAGCATCATCTGCCGGCCCTTACACCTATCGGAAGAGACGTCGGTTTCTCCGGTTATCGTTGTCATCTGCAACGTATCGTACGATACGACGTTTCGTACGATACGAAGGATTTCCACTCATACGTCTTACTGACGATGAAGAGGGTACACGATGGTCAATTATTGAGATAAATAAACGGATGCAGAAAGTCACCTCTGTCAAACCAGAAGGAGAAGGGGCGCTTCAGTCCAATCTTTCAACAGACGGTGATTCCTTACAGACAGGTGGGGCCGCCCTATGTTCCTACACGATAGCGGGAAGCGTTACTCTATGCCGAGATTCTCAAAGACTTCCTTGTAGAGGTCGAAGTACGATGAGTTCGAAAACTCCTTGATCTTGTCTTCCGGAAGGTCTCCGAGGAGTGTGTCCATATATCTGAGTATGTTAGTGATATCGTTGTAGAGCGCTGAATCGATCGAGGTCTTATCTCCCTGCTCTCCCTCTTTTTCGAGCTTGCTGAGCTCTTCACCCGTAACCGTCACGACCTCCTCTTCCTCTGCTTCCAGATCGAGGTCCTCGGTCAGTATCTCCTCTTCCTCTTCGGAGAGAACCACCGTTTCTTCCTCGATCGGTTCGACCGACGGCTCGGCCGCAGCAAGCGGTTCCGCGGGGATTTCGAATTCTTCCTCTTCCATGCCGGGCAGCCCGGTTTCATCAAGCTCTGCTTCCTCAGGTACCCCCGGCAGTCCAAGATCGCCCAGCTCTTCCTCTATGCCTTCGATGCCTGCCTCGCGGAACGCCTCCTGGTCCTCAAGATCAAAACCTTCCAGTTTTTCATCGATTTCACCGAGGACAGGAGCCTCTTCGAGCCCCGCTTCGCCGGATTCCTCCTCTATGCCGAGATCAAAAGGTTCCCCCTCAGCTTCCAAAGATTCGAGGTCGATCATTTCTTCGGGAAGTTCCTCTATCTCTGAATCGAGGGCTTCCAGTTCCTCCGCGATTCCCGAGGTATCGGTTTCATCCTGTTCCAGGGAGATGTCGCCTTCCTGCTCGAACTCTTTCTCGAGGTCCTGTACGAAGGTGTCGACATCACCTACTTCGAGCTCGATATCCTCCAGGTCTTTGGGTGAGAGCTCGTCTATCTCTCCTGATATGTCAAACTCGTCGGCGTGTGACAGATCTTCGTCGATATCTTCTGATGGTAACTCCAAAGAGATAACTCCTTCCTCGATCTCTTCGTCTTCGGGGAGGCTGATATCCTCACCAAAATCTTCGCCGATATCATCGCCGAGATCTATCTCGCCGAGGTCTATCTCACCGAGGTCTATCTCACCGAGCTCCTCGCTGAGGTCTGGTTCACCGAGATCGATCGCATCGAGCTCCGGCTCGCCGGGCCCCGTCTCCTCGCCGCCCTCCGGTCCTCCCTCTTTGGGCTCGTTCTCAGCCTTATCCCGTTGTTTCTGTTGGGCTTCCTTTACTATCTCAGCCTCGGATAAAATACCGTCGAGCTCGTCCATGGACAGGGCAATGGTTTCATCTTCGCTTTCGCTATCGAAAGGAGACTTTGTTTTTTCTTCTATGTCGCCCATCTCCGCCCCCTTTATATTCACTACTTTTAATATAGTATAAAGCTTTGTTTGAGAAAATCATATTATACATACAGAAAGAAGCTACTCTATCGTAACATACTTCCTGATCTTTTCAAGCTTTTTTGGGCCTATGCCGTAGACATTGATAAGCTCTTCGATACTCCCGTACCGCCCTTTTTCGGCCCTGTATTCCACAATCCTGAGCGCAGTCTCCCTCCCTATTCCCGGGAGAGAGGTCAGCGTGCTCACATCTGCGATGTTTACATCTATCTTTTCTACTTTATCGGCCGAAGATGTGGTACCATTTAAGGTATCGGTCTGTATATTTTTGGCATTCTGCTGTACTTCTATGAAGGTCCTGTACCACCGGTATCTGCCGAACAGGTGCAGGAGAAGGCCTAGGCTAAGTGCAACAATGATGAACAGTACTGCATATTTTTGTGTTACTGTCATCAAAATAAATGGTAGCTTGGAAAACTGCCTTTGTCAAAAGATTTTTTTCTTGATTTTTGCCGCGTAAAGCTTATTATTTGTATAGGGCATGATACTAAACGTAAACGGCAGCATTCCCGCTCTCGTGATAGGGTTGAATACCGACAGGAGAGCGGCTGAAAGGGATGAGGCCTCCCTCGCGGAGCTCCACCTTCTCGCAGAAACAGCTGGATTCGATCCAAAGGCAAGGAAACTCTACAGAAAAGAGCATATAGATCCTGCAAACTACCTCGGAATTGGAAAGGCGCATGATATCAGGCGGATAACCCGTGAGAACGATCTCGGGACCGTGATCTTCGATTTCGAGCTGTCACCCGTACAGATAAGGAACCTGAAGGAGATTATCAGGCAAAGGGTCGTATCGCGTACGGAGCTTATACTGGATATTTTTGCCAAACGAGCACGTACAAAAGAGGCGAAGCTGCAGGTCGAACTGGCAACACTGATCTACGCGCTTCCCAGGCTCAGGCACATGTGGCCCCATCTCGGGAGGATCGCCGGCGGTATCGGTACGAAAGGTCCCGGTGAGAAACAGATAGAGATGGATAAGAGGAGGATACGTAAGAGAATTGCCAAGATCAAGCATGAGCTCGTATCGGTTAAAAATCACCGAATGACCATTCGAAAGAACCGAAAATCAAAATTCAAGGCAGCGCTTGTCGGATATACCAATGCGGGCAAATCCTCCCTGCTCAACACCCTT
>DATKZJ010000102.1:0-9261 GCA_035527995.1 Spirochaetota bacterium
TTTGGATGAGCCGGATAATCTCGAGGCTTTGGGTGAAATCGCAGACGAGATCAACAGGAGGGGGGCTGAGGTCGGTTTTTTTGAATATATACTCGATCTTCTCAGAGACAGGTTGAAAACTCTCACCACCGCTTCAGTGCCAGAGATCTCCGAATTCGAGTGTCTTCTGAAGAAGACCGAGCGGACAGGGCGTTCGATACTGCATGCAAATACAAACAGAGAGATCGCTCTCCTCGATTTTCTGTTGAATAATTTCAAAGGTGTTGTAAAATATTGCAATACTGGTAAGTAATTGCTTCTCCTGGTGCTATTCCATCGATAAATTTATTATAGGGCATTCTGACACAATCCCAATGATAAAAGGCTTATATGCAGGACTCAGGATTCATACAAAAGGTATTCAAGAAGTTCGACAAGCTCGATCCGGGAAAGATCAAGAAGATAATGATAGAGCTCTCCACCGAAAAAGAGCTCTACAGACTTGTCTTCGAGTCCATGATAGAGGGTGTCATAGTTACCGATAGAGATAACAAGATCATCCTCATAAACCGCGCCATGGAGGAGTTTCTTGCCATCCCCAAGGAACGAGCGTACTCGCAGCAGCTTGAGTACTGCAATTTCGATCCCGAGGTGAAGGGGCTTCTCGATGATGCGACAGAAAAAAACGAGAGGATAATCGACAGGGAGATCCATCTGGGGCGAACGAACAAGGCTTTTACGCTTACCGTTCTGCCGCTGCTGCACAACGATGAGAACGTGGGAAACATAATCATCCTTGTCGATATCACAGAGAAAAAGGAGAGGGAGATCCAGCTCAGGCAGGCAGAGAGTCTTGCAGCGCTCACCACGCTCTCCGCCGGGGTCGCACATGAGATAAAAAACCCGCTCGCCTCTATTGATATACATATCCAGCTTCTTAGAAAGGAAATAGCAAAGCGTAAGGGTGAGAATATTAAGAATATGGAGAACCTTCTCGTCATCGTAAAGGAGGAGATCGACCGGCTCAATTCAATCGTGCAGGATTTCCTTTTTGCGGTGAGGCCGATGAACATGAACCTGAGCAGGGAGAGCATCAATGAGATTATAAAGGAGATGATGGATTTCCTGAAATACGAGCTCCAGGAAGCAGACATCTCGGTTATGCTCGAATTCGAGGAAGGGCTCCCCGAGGTGTCTGTCGATCCCAAATATCTCAAACAGGCGCTTCTCAACGTCGTGAAGAACTCTATTGAGGCATTGGACGGCGGCGGCAGGCTCAATGTAAAGACAGAGGAGGCTTCTGACGGCGATGTTCTCATCCACATCATCGACAACGGGAAAGGGATCCCTGAAAATATAATGGGGAAGATATTCGAACCCTACTTCACCACGAGGAATTTCGGTACGGGCCTCGGGCTGGTGATAGTGTACAAGATCATCAAGGAGCTCGGCGGCGATATCAAGGTGAGCAGTAAGGAGAACGAGGGTACAGCGTTTTCAATAAAGCTCCCTGTTCTGGAGAAGAAAAAGAGACTACTCACGTACGAGGAAAAGGATGAAAGCAAAGCTGTTAGTCGTTGACGATGAAAAGCATATCAGGGAGGGCCTGCAGAAGGCGCTCTCTCTCGACGGCTATGAAGTCGAAGTGGCCCAGGACGGGAAGGCGGCGCTGGAAAAGATAGATGAAGAGGAGATTGATCTCGTCATAACGGATCTCAAGATGCCGAGGCTTTCCGGAGAGGAGCTGATGAAGGATGCGCTTTCCCGGTATCCGTACCTTCCGATCATCATACTCACGGGCCACGGCACGATAGAGAACGCCGTGGAGGCGATGCGCAACGGTGCATACGATTTCATCACGAAGCCCCTGAACATAGACAAGCTCTCTCTCATCGTAAAAAGGGCGCTGGAAAACTCCTCGCTCAAACGGCAGAACCGTGAGCTTCTGGACCAGCTCAGGAAAAAGTACTCATTCGAGAACATCATCGGAAAGAGTGCCCCGATGAAGAAGGTGTTTGAGACGATAGAGCTCGTCGCGCCGTCGAGAGCCAATGTGCTCATATTCGGCGATAGCGGAACAGGGAAGGAGATGATTGCGGACGCGATACATCACAACTCCCCGCGAGAAGATAAGCCGTATATCAAGGTGCACTGCGCAGCACTGCCGGAAACGCTGCTCGAGAGCGAGCTGTTCGGGCATGAAAAAGGTGCTTTCACCGGGGCAATCGCGAGAAAGAGGGGAAGGTTCGAGCTGGCCCACCTCGGGAGTCTGTTCCTCGATGAAGTCGGCGAGATTCCCACGCAGACCCAGGTGAAACTCCTCAGGGTGATTCAGGAGAGGGAGTTCGAGAGGGTAGGAGGGGAGCTGTCGTTGAAGGTCGATGTGAGGATCATCTCCGCGACAAACAAGAACCTGAAGGAGGAGGTAGAGAACGGGAGATTTCGCGAGGACCTGTACTACAGACTGGACGTTGTCTCGATACATGTGCCTCCACTCCGTGACCGGAGGGATGATGTGCCCCTTATGGTCCACAAGTTCATGGAGGAGTTTTCCAAGGAGAACAACAAGGAGGTAGAGGGTATTACAAACGGAGCGCTCCAGGCCCTTATTTCGTACAAATGGCCTGGCAATGTCCGAGAGCTCAGAAACGTGATAGAGAGCATCGTAGTGCTCACAAAAGGAAATATCATCACCGAGCAGGACCTTCCTCAGTACGTGCTGTCAAAGGACGAGCAGTCACACCTGAAGGTTCCTGCAGGCCTCACTCTCGCAGAGGCGGAAAAGCGTATGATTCTATTTACCCTCCAGAATACGGGGGGAAACAAGACGAAGGCGTCAGAGATTCTGAGAATAGGCAGAAAGACTCTCCACAGGAAACTCGGTGAGTACGGTGTGGCCTGAAAGCGTGTTATAAGTATACAATTTTATGCGAATATTTTTATATCGTATCATTATGATACTTTTTATAAAAGCATCAACAAATTGGCATTTTTGGCGCTATAATTATATGTCTGCCATAAAATTAGATTGACATTTATTTGGCAAATGGTATGATTGTTGCATATAGAAAGTAATGGTAATGAGAAAGAAGAGGAGAAAGCGGTTGTCTGTAGATAAAAGATACACAGATCTCGGGAGTGGTCTTGACGTAAGCTCGCTCTCGGTCTACCTGCGGGAGATAAACAAAATACCCCTGCTCACCCGCGAGGAGGAGGTTAACCTCGCCAAAAACGCACGGGATGGAAGTCAGGACGCAAAGGATAAGCTCATCCAGGCAAACCTCAGGTTCGTGGTAAACGTCGCAAAGAAGTACCAGAACCAGGGTCTCACTCTCAGTGATCTCATCTCCGAGGGAAACCTCGGTCTCATCACGGCTGTCGACAAATTCGACGTGGACAAGGGATACCACTTCATATCCTACGCGGTGTGGTGGATTAAGCAGTCCATTCTCAAGGCTATCTGCGAGAAATCGAGGATGATACGGCTCCCGCTGAACCGGGCAAACGAACTCCTTCAGATAGAGAAGGTGAAGAGGGAGATAGGGAGCAACAAGGACGGAGAAGCGGATATAGAAGAGATAGCTGATTTTCTCGATATGGACAAGAGCAGGATCAACGATCTTATCAACGCATCCAAGGAGTTTGTCTCTCTCGAAACTCCCCTCTCGTCGGACAAGGATGCAAACACTATTTCCGACCTGATGGAGGACACCAAGGGGGCTGACCCCGAGGAGGTGCTGATAGACCAGACTCTCCAGGATTCCATAGAGAATGTGCTTTCTACACTGACCACGAAGGAATCCAACGTAATACGCTACAGGTTCGGTCTCAACGGCGAAAGACCGCACTCTCTCAAGGAGATCGGAGACAAGTACAACCTCACCAAAGAACGGATACGCCAGATTGAAAAGAAGGCGATAAGCAGGCTAAGGCATCCGTCGAGATCTCAGAAACTGAAGAGCTACGTAAGAGATTAAAAATCCGGTAAAACAGCAAAAAACTTCGTGATATGGGGCAGCTGAAGCAGTCTAATCCCCGTTTCACAGGACCAACAGAAAACTATAAGGAACGGGGCTTTTGGCGCTTTTCTCTCCATACACTTATCAAAAATACCGCAAAGCCGTTAATCAATTACGAGAAAACCGCACTCATCCTTGTTTCTAATGATCAACAGCACACTTTAAGTAACGGGGCTTTAATCCCCATTCCTTATGTGCAATCGTAATAGGAGGGTCAATACCCATTCCTTTACGAAGGAATGGGTATTTATGCGCTTTTTTCACCGTAAACATTATTTTTTTACAGCTGCCAATGGCTATGCAATTGTTTAGAAAACCGCACTAACGCCAGTATGCCGTTAGACCGACTCCGCTGCCTTTTTATTTGTAGAAGCTTCCTTTGTGCACTATCTTATAGCAGTATTGACATTAATCTCCGGGAGAACAAGATGACAGTTGAGAGATCCTTCGTAATGATTAAACCCGATGCCGTTCAGAGGGGAATCGTCGGCGAGGTCATATCACGCCTCGAGCGCAAAGGCCTTAAACTCTGTGCTATGAAGATGCTGAAGATAGACAGACAACTCGCTCATCTGCACTATGGAGAACACGAGGGTAAACCGTTCTACGAACCCCTCCTCAGATATATAACAGCCTCGCCTGTTGTCGCTATGGTGATAGAGGGAAGAAACGCGATATCAATAATAAGAAAGCTCGTCGGCGCGACGAACGCCGAGGAGGCGCTCCCCGGCACGATAAGGGGAGACCTTGGCATACATGCGAGAAGCAACATCGTGCATGCGTCCGACAGCAGCGAGAGCGCGACCCGAGAGATCGGTACCTTTTTCTCGGAAGATGAAATACTCGAGTACGAGAAAAACATAGATCACTGGATCTACTATGACTAGCATCCACTTTATCGGAATGAGCGGTATAGGGGTCAGCGCGGTTGCAAAAATATCGATACAGTCCGGGATCCGAGTAAGCGGTTCTGCAGACGAAGAGAATGAGAGGACCCTCGAGCTCGTGAGCCTGGGAGCGGTATTTCATCTCGGTCACAGGCGGGAGCATGTCAAAGACCCGGACATCGTGGTGCGCTCTGCTGCGGTCCCAGACGACAATCCGGAAGTCCTCGAAGCCCAAAAAAAGCAGATCCCCGTTTATTACTACTCCGACTACCTCGGAAAGCTCATGGCCGGAAAAAAGGGTATAGGGATCGCGGGAACACACGGAAAGACAACGACAACCGCAATGACCGGCGTAATCCTTGGGAAAAGCGGGATCTTTCCAACCATCGTGTGCGGCGGTGTGATGAAAGATTACTCGTCGAATGCAACTGCAGGAACCAGTGAGTACTTCGTGGCGGAAGCGTGCGAGTACAACCGGTCGTTTCTGTCACTCGAGAAGCGGTATGCTGTGGTGACGAACATAGAGAAGGACCATCTTGACACCTACAAGGACATAGACGACATAAAGAGCGCATTTGCCATGTTTCTCCGCACCATAAGAAAAGAGGGATTTGCCGTTGTAAACGGAGACGATCAGAATGTGATGGCAGCGGTGCGAGACAGCAGGTACGACCGGGTACTAACGGTCGGGAAGAACGATCGGAACGACTACCGAATGATCTCCCTCGAAGCTGCTAACGGATTTTATTCTTTCAGTATCGAGAACGGGGGGGCGGAGGTGGCACGTCTCAACCTCCCTGTGCCCGGAAACTATAACTGCATCAATGCTTCGCTCTCAGCGGTTCTGTGCCTGAATCTGGGGCTTTCGAGAGAGGCGGTGGAAAAGGGGATAGGGGCTTTTAGCGGAATCGAACGCAGGCTGGAGCTTTTAGGGACCATACACGGGAATCCCGTATACAGCGACTACGCCCACCACCCGACTGAAATCTCGGCCTCCATAGGCACATTGAGGCAGATCTATCCTTCGAAACGGCTCATTGTCGTGTTTCAACCTCACCAGTATTCGAGAACACTGTTCCTCTTCGAGGAGTTCGTGGAAGCACTTGGGGGCACGGATACACTTATACTCACAGAGGTGTATCGTCAGAGAGACGACGAGAGGTATGCAAGGTCCGTATCGAGCAAAAAACTGTACGATGCGATCGCGGGGAGAAAGAAATGTGCGGCTTTTAACATAGAGGACAAGAGTGACATAGTTCCCTATCTAAAGAAACACCGGCCGGAAAATGCGGTCGTCGTATTCATGGGAGCAGGGGATATCGACGGGGTTGCGAGAGGGTATATGGTGTAGCATTCTTCTATCGCGCGGTGGGGTTTTTACGGTAAACGTTATGGGTGGTTATCCAAAGGGCGACAGGGTCGGATTAAAAATCTGTTCGGATTAGAAATCATTGAAAATACTGAAAAACCGCCGGTTAATACCTTGCCGTTATTTTAATATCCCTTTCACGATAATGTCGATTGCTTCGTTTTCCTCCAGCCCTCTCGCCATGAGTGTTTCGACCTGGTTCTTGTCGACAGAGCCTATCGCTGCCTCGTGGGTGACTTTTGCGAGGGGGTTTGTCACCTTGACGAGCGGTACGGCGGAAGCCTCCGCATTTTCCCCCTCGATGATCTCTGTGCAGTCGATGTGTCCTCTCGAGTGACTTCCGTTACCGATCACCTCACCGAGAACTTCACTCTTTGAAAAGTCCTTGTTGACGATCCTTGTCTTTGCGATCCCCCGTGAGTACATACCGTTGAGATAGATCGATTCCTTTATCTTTATTCTGTCCTTTTTCTTGCCGTACAGTTTTGCGATAAGCTCTGCGATCCCATACGCTCCTACGTGTACGTTGTAATCGAGGTCGAACTCTCCCACGGCACCCTCGACGAGCTTGAACTCGGAGAAGAAGCTCGACTTCGTTCCGATGGTTATACGGCCCTTCGGGATTACCACTATTCCTCCTTCCGGGCCATGAAAATGCACCTCATTGTAACGTACATGGGAGTTTTCACCTATTTCTATTTCCGCATCCATCATGTGCAGGACATTTTCCGCCCTGGGAAACGAGCAGTGGGCGAGAAAGCTGACACTTGTATTGTTTCCTATGGTGTAGTGTGAACGGATATGCTGCTTTCCTTCGCGGTGCACAACGCCGAAGCAGAGGTGAATCGGGAGCGCTATCCTCATGTTATCGGCAACCCTGAGGTATACTTCTATACCGTCCTCCTCCTCTGTAATATCGGCCTCAACACCCTTTCCCACGTTCTTGGTGAGGACCCTGTTCCCGCTCACCACGAGGAAGGAAGCGTCGCTCTTCTGGAAAATATCCCGATCTCCTCCGCCGCGCTCGAAGGTCTGTACGATTGCCTCAAACTCCTCCTTGAAGTCAACCTTCTGCATCGATGATCTCCTGAAGTTTGGGTTCATTTATGTGCTTACACTGCTGACACTGCTTCACGAAGAACTCGGTTACTTTGTTCGGCTTCCCGGTCATGAGTATCGTGCCGTTGCAGAGGGTGGATGCGACGTCGGCGATCCCGGCGATACGCCAGCTGTGTGTGATGAGAAGTATGGTGCTCCCGTTTTTGTTTATCTGACGTATTACATCAGCGATCTTTTCTATCGAAAGAGCGTCAATCCCGGAGTCCGGTTCGTCGAGGATTGCAAGTTTGGGGCGCATCGTCATGATGGCCGCGAGCTCGATGCGTTTTCTCTCGCCGCCTGAGAGGGTAGTGTCATAGTTCCGCCCAAGATATTCGTCGGGCTCGAGACCCAGCTGGAGTAGTGCGGATGCTGCGGACCCTTCCCTGTCCCCTTTTGTAATTGAGAGGTAGTCGCGTATTGTAATGCCCTCGAAGGGGGTCGAATGCTGCCATGCGAGGGTCAGACCTCTCTTGGCCCTCTCCGTTATGGAAAGATCCGTAATGTCGTTCCCTTCGAGAGTTATTCTCCCGCTGTGCGGTTTGTACCCGGAGAGGCCCATGAGCACGAAACCGAGCGTTGTCTTTCCGGTTCCATTGGCCCCGAGAATACTGTGTACACTGCCGGTGTTTACGGTGAGGCTCAGATCCTTCAGGATCTGGTATTTGCCTGCGTAGTAGTTGAGACCTTTTATCTCCAGCATCCTGTTATTCCTGCCGCTTTTGTCGTCCTCTCCAAGGTAACAAAGTCGTTTCGTATAGTCAATCCTGTATTTTTTTCTGGAGCTTTGAGCTTTTTTTTCATATCTTAAAGTGTGAGAAAAGAAACGGGGGAGGCGAGGATGAAGATCTGCGCCCGGTGCCGAAAGGAGATCTCGGTCGATCGCCATGTGTCCAGGAGAGAGACATGCCCGCACTGCGGGGCATGGCTTCACACCTGCGTAAACTGCAGGTTTTACAGCCCTGGAAGGCATAACGACTGCAAAGAGAGCGGGACCGATCCGGTACGCGACAAGGAATCTTCAAACTTCTGCGAGTTCTTCGAGTTCAAGGAGTCCGGGGCCGGGCCCTCCCCGACCGGGGAGGGCCCGGCCGGAGGATCCTCTTCGGCGGAACAGAGGCGGCAGAGCGCCAGGGATGCATTCGATAAGCTGTTTGGCGAATCGTAGCAGGATCCTCTGCACTTTGAAGCGTCATTGTACACCGGAAGAAATAGTCTTTTTTGTGCATATCCCCCAAGAAAATATTTACAGGAGAATGAGATGGACCTGAAGGTGAAGAATGCAATTATAAGCGTATCTGACAAGAAAGGGCTGGCAGAGTTTGCCCGGTCCCTTCACGAGAGAAATGTCACGATCTATTCTACGGGAGGAACCGCGACCGCCATACGCGATGCGGGAGTACCGGTTCAGCTCATCTCCAATTATACGGGGTTTCCTGAGATCCTGGACGGCAGGGTGAAGAGCCTTCACCCGAAGATCCACGGAGGGATATTGGCGAGACGTGACAGCACCGAACACATGCGGCAGCTCGAAACGAACGGCGTCACGACATTCGATCTCGTGGTGATAAACTTATATCCTTTCGAACAAACGATAAAGAAGGGGGGAATCGGAATCGATGATGCTGTGGAAAAGATCGATATCGGCGGTCCATCCATGCTCAGGTCGGCGGCAAAGAACTTCCAGTGGGTATGCACGGCCTGCGATCCCGATCAGTATGAAGAGATCCTGCAGGAGCTGAAGGAGAAGGGGGCAATCTCGCTCGAGACTCGAAGGCGTATGGCTGTGAAAGTCTTTGAACGTACAGCGTACTACGATGCGATCATTTCGGGTTATCTTCAGACCGTGTTTGCGAAAGACGGCGAGAGTTTCCCGGACACGATAAACTTCTATTTCAAGAAGAGGCAG
>DATKZJ010000103.1:0-6950 GCA_035527995.1 Spirochaetota bacterium
ATCGCCGAGAAGGTTGCGGAGTCTTTCGGGATTACGTAACTCTATTCTTTTCTATTTGATGATCGTACAGTTATAGAATTCAAGAGGCGGGGTATGCTCCGTCTCTTTTTTGCTAAAAGGCTCGGTGAAATCATGATATTCAGCGGGCGGTCAAATACCGTACATGCTCGAAGGTTAATAACGGCGGGCAAAAACGCGAATCGGAGACTTTAGAGTTGAAGGTATTTGAGTTTACAATCCCCACCAAGGTCCAGTTCGGAATCGATTCGATTGCTCGGCTCGGATACTGGGCACACGGACTCGGCGACAGGGCCCTCATTGTAACGGAAAATTTGCTGACTCAGGACGGCACGATCTCGAATATCGAGAGCATACTGAAGGGAAAGGGAATCGAAGCGATTCCGTATGATGCGATATTTCCCAATGCTACCTCGGAAACCATCGATGAGATCGCGCTCATAGCCAGAAAATCGAAGGCGAATGTCGTAGTGGGAGTAGGAGGGTCACGGGCCTGTAACATAGCAAAGATCGTCTCCTTTCTCGCGAAAAACGAGGGTGACGTCTCCGATTATGTCCACGGAAAAGAGGGGAACGGAGAAAGGGTATCGTACATCGAAGTACCGACGACCTTTCGGGAAGTGTACGCCCTCACATCGTCGGCCTTTCTCACAGACGTCTTCGACCAGAAAAACAAGGTTCTCACAGCGAGCGGTATGGGAACCGATATCCTCGTCGTGGACCCTGTGCTGCTTTCCGGATTGCCCGTAAAATCCGCTGTATATACGGCTCTCGATATACTGGCCCTTTCCATAGAGGGCTATATCTCGCTGAAGGTGAATCCCCTCGTCGAACCGGTGCTTTTACGCGGCGTGGAAATCGTGTACACGAACCTCACGAACTACATAAAGAACCCTCTCGACGTTTCGACGCGGGAGAGGTTGTGCACCGCCGGTCTGTTTACATCTATAGCAAATATCATCACAGGGTTCGGGCTGAGTTTCGCTCTCGCAATGGGAATGAACGGAAAGAACAGGGTTTCGAAAGCGATAACGAGCTCCATCCTTCTTCCCTATATGATGGAGTACAACCTGTCGGTAGCTGCGGCTCGATTCGCAAAAATAGCCCGAGTCATGGGAAAGGATGTCGGGAATGTTCCCGAAACAGAAGCTGCCTCGAGAGCGGTAGAGGCACTGCGGGAGCTCAAAGAGGGTCTCGGAATCGATCTCGTGATGAGGATAGGTGAGCTCGGACTCGAGAAGGACGATCTTGCCGAAGCGGCTGAGGTGGCGATCAGGTTCGAGGACATAAACAGCATACCCCGAAGGGCCTCGTTCGAGAACCTGATGGACATTCTTGAAAAAGCGTACTGATGGGAGACACTTAAATTATAAGCATCACTTAGAAGCGACACTTCTGTCGACGACGCTTCTGTCGACGACGCTTCTGTCGATACTCGATATACCAGCTTATGGTTTCTCGTATCCCCTCCCCGGTAGCATAGAGCGGTTTGTAGCCTAAGAGCCGTGCCGCCTTTTCGATGCTGAAGGAGTAGTCGTTGGCGATATGCTCAATATCATGCGGTGTCAAAAATGGTCTGATCCCGAAAAGCCTATTTGTTCTATCGAGAGCATGAGCGAGAAAGAGAAGCGGTTTTACGGGCATGCCCCTTTGAGGAGGTCTTTTCCCCAGAACTTCGGCAATAATACCGAGGAACTCCCTCCATTCCATATCAGAGCCGTCACTGATGTTGTATGCCTCTCCGAACCCCTCTGTGGTCTCGAGAGCCCGCTCGGTCGCAAAAGCTATATTTCTCACATAACAGGGTGATGTGAGGGTCTTACCGGCCTTCGGAAAAAAGCGTAGGATTCCCTTGTCGACGCCCCATATGATAGGGTAGATGAAGAGTGTGTCCATCGGGCCGTAGATGTTGCTCGGCCTCAGTATGATGATTTCGATGTCGTTCGAATACTTTAGAATCTCCTTTTCAACAATCGCCTTTGATCGGCAGTACGCCGTAGCAAAGGGACTGAGCGCCGCATCCTCATCCGTTTCTCTGTTTCCGCTGAACCCGTATACCACTGTTGAGCTGTAATGGACGAACCTCTTTACACCGTTCTGTATCGAGTCCTTGAGGATGTTGATAGCGGCGTCCACATTTGTACGGTAGACAGACTCATCGTTCCCCCAGCGGACTGTGCTTGCGGCGGTATGGACTACCGCATCGAACCCTTTAGTGATTCCGTACAGCGGGCAATCAAGAGAGGCGCGTAAAAGATCGTACTCCCCGCCGCTCAGGCGGGAAAGGTCCGATGTTTCCCTGACAAGACCGGTGATGCTGTATTCTCTTTTCTCCGAGAGCTGCTTCAAGAGGTGAGAACCTACGAAGCCGTTTGCACCTGTAACAAGAATCTTCATTTTTTGTTGCCTGGTAGAAGGATTTATGATAGAATAAAAGTTTAACAATATTTTTATTTTTCATAAAGGACTTTTTATGAATAATGTAGCCATCGAACCGGTTGTTACTAAAAGACAGCTTCGTGTTTTTTTTGATCTGCCGCAGCGACTGTACAGAGATGACCCTAACTATGTCGTGCCATTGAGGATGGAGTTGAATAAACAGTTTAATAAAAACAAGAACCCGTTCTTCGAACATGCGGAGGTCCAGCCTTTCCTGGCATATAAAGATGGCGAGGTTGTCGGAAGAATCACTGCGGCGAAGAACCACAGGCACAACGAGTTTTACAAGGACGGAGCGGGGTTTTTCGGTTTTTTCGAATGCATAGATGATCCGGAGGTCGCAAAAAAGCTTCTGAATACCGCGGAGGGGTGGCTGAGAGAGAGGAAGACCACGTTTGTGCTCGGTCCTTTAAGTTTCAGTATGAACGACGACGTCAGTCCCGGGGTGCTCGTGAGCGGATTCGAGTCTCCGCCGTTTATCCTTATGGGGCACGCTTTTCCCTACTATCAGAACTTTATAGAGGGCACCGGGTACGAGAAGGCCGTCGATGTACTGGCGTTCAGGATGCCGATCCAGCAGGAGATAAATCCGCGGTTCGTCGCGATCGTGGAGAGACTGAAGCGGACAAGAAACATAAAAATCCGGTTTTTCGATCCCAAAAACTTCTGGCGGGACGCAAAGATCCTGATAGATATCTACAACAGCGCGTGGGACGGCAACTGGGGGTTCGTACCTTTTACTGAAGATGAGTTCATCGAGATAGTGAAGAGCCTGAAAGAGATCTATATAAGAGAGCTCGTACAGATCGCAGAGATCGACGGTGAACCCGTAGGGTGGGCGATGACTCTTCCGAACATAAATGAGGCTCTCATCCACATTAATGGAAAGCTGTTTCCCTTCGGGCTGTTTAAATTAATGTACTGGATGAAACGGGTCAAGGGTCTCAGGATGTGGGGGCTCGGAATAAAGCCTGAGTACAGGAAGAGGGGTGTAGATGTGATGCTCTACTATCACTCCCTTATCGAGGGCAAGCGGCTTGGCTATACCGACGGCGAGCTCTCATGGGTTCTCGAGACCAATGTGCCTATCATCCGGGCCGCTCATTATGTGAAGGGAGAGGAATACAAGCGGTACAGGATCTATAAAAAAAGCATCTCATGAGCCCCTCTTCGGAAAACAGAAAAAGGCGATGAAATAGAGCAGCAGTGCAGCCGCTCCTGTCCACAAAAGGCCGATGCCGGATGCCAAAAGAGCGGCACCGGTCGATGCCGCCACCGATAGAAACCCGTTTATAGACCACGCCCAGGGAAGCGAGCTGTCGGCCCGCTCCCGCAGTATCGATACTGCGAGGGGGAACGGCATGCCCATTGCTGTTCCAAGGGGTGCGACCACCAGGAGCGAAACCACCAGCTTCAAAGAAAGAGGTAGGGAGACGGCACCCCCGAAAAGCTTTACAGAGAGGAGAAATAACAAGAAGTACACGATGAGAAACGAGACGGCGAAAAGCAGGACTCGCCTCCTCCTCCATGGGATCCTCTCGGTGAGAAGGCTCCCGACTCCGGAGAAAATAAGAAGGACTGCGAGGATCGCGGAGTTGGCATAAATGGGATTTGCCAGATATCGCCTGAACCTCTCCATGAGGCTGATCTCTATGAACATGTATGAGACGGCAATGAAGCTGAAGTAGAGCAGGACAGCGCACTTTCCTCCCCCGACCCTCTTCTGTGAGAGGATGAGTGGAATAATGATGAGCAGCGCAGAGAGGAGTGTCACGGCGAAGAACGTAGAGAATAGAACGATGTATCCGCCTTCAACAGCTGGAAGCCACTTCTTCCCCATCTCCCGGACGAGCATGGGGATATGTTTCACTCGAAAGAAATACTCGAAGTAGGGACGGTCATCCGTCGGCGGGACGATGTTGAAGATGTAGCTTTGGATGAAGTTCTCGTCGGATTCGAGTATCCGGTCTACTCCCTCATGGTAGGTCAGCCCTTGCACTATATTGTACCTGTTCGTTTCCTCGGGCCTGATTCCGGGACAGTAGACGAGGTCAAAGCGAAGCTCGTTGCAGAACGACCGTACCCTTTCGATATCGTCG
Organism: Spirochaetota bacterium; assembly: GCA_035527995.1. Taxonomy (GTDB): domain Bacteria; phylum Spirochaetota; class B62-G9; order B62-G9; family DRHN01; genus JAFGTF01. The sequence goes on from DATKZJ010000103.1 coordinate 4,557, forward strand.
GGAGTAAAGGGACTCTTCTTCATGAAAAAGGTGGCAGTCGCCCAGCTTCTTATGACGATGATATGCTGTTTCGGATCCCTGCCGAGCCGGTCCAGGGCGACTTTCGAAGCTGCGGTGAGCTTGAGCAGTCTTCTCGGAGGATTCTTCAGCCACAATGTGACTGCGAGGGTCCCGTTCTCTTCGAGCTGCTCGAAGAATTCTCCAATCGCCTCGACCGTGAATATATAGGAGGTGTCGGTCGAATAGATCCCTCCGACGGACGACACAGTGCTGTCCGGCTCTGAGATCTCGATGATATCCCATCGTTCACCCCGTGCCTCTTTCAGCCTCCCTCTGGCGTTGGCAGCGGCGATCTCGACCCGCTTTCCGCTGTCAAGTTTACTCAGGAGGTCTCCCAACCGGTCTTTTATCAGACCGGCGAGCTCCGGGTTCTCTTCAGCCACGACGATGGTGTTCGAGCCTCCTTTCAGTGCTCGCTGGACACCTGCCCCCCCTCCGAGCCCCACAATGAATACATCCGGTGATTCGTGGAGCCTGTACGCGGCGGATTGAGGCTGGTAGAGGAGGTAATCCAGACATTCGAGGTTATAGGTTCGGTCGATGGCTCCGAGCCGGTCGCCGTCGAGAAAGAGCGCATCCTGCGCGGGGATCTCTCCGTCGTATGTGAGACTCAAGCCGGGGGCGATCCTGATCGCATCCGAATCAACAACCTCGAGGGTCCCGAATGGGCTGAGTCTGCGTTCCGTCACTTCTGAATCCGGTACATTGAGAGCCAGCTCTATCCCCTTGTACCCAAGCACCCGGATATCACTATGGAAAAAGAGGATGAAACCTGCCGCAACCCCTATGAGGGCAAAGACGGCCACCCTGTATCCCGTACCGGCCCCGGGGAGCAGAAGCAAAAAGGAGATGAGAGCGAAGATGAGAGGTATAAGGATGATTCGGTGAGGAGGGATGAAGAAGAAACACACGAGGATGGCACCTACACCGAATCCAGAACCCAGGAGGTTATAGAAGTATGCCTTCCCCGGCCGTTCTACGGTAAAGGATAGAAGGACCACCCCGGAACCGCAGATAAATGGTATCGCGTAGAAGAGATAGCGAAGCAGAAGCCTGTACACTTGTGAGAAATCCCACACTATCCTGAGAGGATCGAAGACGACGAGTGATGAGAGATACGCACCGAGACCTAATGAGCCGATGAATCCGGCAGAGAGAAGTATTGAAACGGTGCGGACTCCGGCGTCTTTTATTCCGCCCCAAATGGCGAGGAGGGTGCCACTTGCGCCGAAACCAAGCAGGGCGAGTGCGATTGCGGTATAGGTGAAGTTACCCCAACCCTCGACCTTCAGCACCCTCATAAGCGAAATTTCGAGAGCCAGGAGTGCTGCCGAAATAAAAAAGAGAGAGATGAGGTGGCGTACCGGTAACTGCCGCTCTAATCCCATCCCTTTCCTTTCCAATCCTTCGTCCTGGTGAAGGGGACGAAGGCCACGGGGATGATGTCCCTGATCGTTACCTCTCCTTTGTCGTCCTTCTCGAGCACTTTCAGTATCTGGGGGTAGTAGGGCTGGCCTACAGGGATACACATCCTTCCGCCTTTCTTGAGCTGGCGAATGAGCGGGGGAGGAATGTGGTCCGACGCCGCGGTTACAATTATTGCGTCGAAAGGTGAATGTTCCTTGAGGCCGTAGTAGCCGTCACCTATCGTTACCTCCACATTCGAATACCCGAGGGCCCTTAACCTGCGGTCCGCGCTTTTTCCGAGCGGTTCTATTATCTCGATAGTGTACACCATTCGAACGATCTCCGCCAGGACGGCGGCCTGATATCCCGAGCCCGTGCCTATTTCAAGCACCGTGTCGTCTTCGTCAACCTGCAGAAGCTCGGTCATGAGGGCCACGATATACGGCTGAGATATCGTTTGTCCGTAACCTATAGGGAGAGGTTTGTTAGCGTACGCGGATTTCACAAGATTTGCGGGGACGAACTCTTCGCGCGGAACGGTGAGCATGCTTCTGATAACCTTCTCGTCCTCGATGCCCTCCCGTACGATCCCCTCGGATACGAGCCTCTTCCTCTCCCTCTCATAGTCTGCGAAACCGCCGGCGGATACCCCGAAAAGAAGTATGAGGGTGAAGATACAGGGTAAGATCCATTTCTTCGTTTTCATCATACAATTTATACTTTAGGCAATATCGCCTTTTTGTCAATTCAAAAAACGGGAGTTGTCAGCCTTACCAGAGCCACAAGAAGAGTGAAGTCCCCACAGGGATGAGGAGGTTGTCTATGTTGTAGAAGGGAACGAGCTCCAGGACGGTCGCGACGAGGGTTGCGAGCAGTGCGACAGGAAGAGGGTAGAAAACGAGGAGGATGAGGAGGGCGGAGAAGAAG
>DATKZJ010000104.1:0-3835 GCA_035527995.1 Spirochaetota bacterium
GGGCGAGATCTTCGTCAAAGGAAAGAAGGTCAAAATAGGCTCTCCGCATGAGTCGCTACAGCTCGGAATAGGAATGGTGTATCAGCATCTTACTCTCGTTCCAACACTTACCGTGTTGGAGAATATCCTGCTTGGAACGAATAGAAAGTTTCTGCTCCCCGGAAAAGACGCTGAAGGAAAAGTGAGGGAGATCTCCGAAAAGTTCGGGATAGAGGTAGACCCGAAGGCCGAGGTATGGCAGCTCTCCGCGGGAGAGCAGGAGAGGGTGGAGATACTGAAGCTTTTCTACAGGGGATCGGACGTGCTCATCCTCGACGAGCCGACAAGCGTTCTCACTCCTGTCGAGGTCGAGGGCTTCTTCTCTGTCCTGAAGCGTATGGCTGAGGCGGGAAAATCCGTCATCTTCATCACTCACAAGATAGAGGAGGCGATCTCTGTCTGCAGACGCGTTACAGTGCTGAGAAACGGAGAAAAATGCGGGGAGGTTGATCTGGGGGATATCGACATGGGCAGGGAGGCTCTTCGTCTCAAGGAGAGGGTCGTGAAAATGATGTTCGGCGAGACCCCCCCGGCCAAAGCCGTGAAGCAAAAACCGAGGAAGGTTTCCGAACGAACGATATTGACGTTTGACTGTGTGACCGCAAAAAACGACAGGGGAGTTCCCGCCCTGAAAGACGTTTCTTTTTCCGTTATCGAAGGCGAGGTCTTCGGTATCGCCGGAGTAGACGGCAACGGCCAGAAGGAGCTTGCAGAGGTTGTCTCCGGCCAGAGAAAGGTCGATTCCGGAAGGATTTTTCTTGTAGATACCGATATCACCAACATGCCCGTACGGTTCAATAACGATATGGGAATATTCTATGTCACCGACGACAGGATAGAGGAGGGGTCCGTTGCGAACTTCACCGTTGCGGAGAACGCCATATTCCGGTGCTACAGGGACGAGCCGTTTGCAAGACGCAAAATTCTTCTCAATATGGAGCAGATTAAGAGCTACAGCGAGGAGCTGATAGAGAGTTACTCCATCAAGGCCCCTGGCGCAGATACGCCGGTGAAGACCCTTTCCGGAGGAAACATCCAGAAGCTGGTTCTTGCCAGGGAGTTCTCGCAGAAAGCGGCCCTGCTCGTCTGCAACAAGCCCACGCACGGTCTTGACGAGATGACGGTTCGGTATATCAGGGAAAGGATCAGAAGGCAGAGCGACCGCGGAGTCTCTGTACTGCTGATCTCTTCCGATCTCGACGAGCTGCAGGAGGTGTGCGGCAGGATAGGCGTTCTCTACAGGGGGGAAATGATAAAGATACTGCCGGGAGAGGGCGCGGCCGTCGGACAGATCGGGAGATTGATGATGGGGATAATCGATTAATGGCTACGCGAATGGGGGCGGAGAAGATCGTTCGGGCCGCGGCCGGGCCGGTAATCGCGATCTCCGTGGCTGTGTCCCTCGGGGGCATACTCCTGCTCATCATCGGATTCAATCCGTTCAGGACGTACTACGAGCTTTTTTCACTGGGCATGGGAACGTACCTCGGCGTCACGGAGTCGCTGAAGCGGATGGCCCCTCTTCTCATCATGAGCGCCGGCCTGATTATCGCATTCAGGTCGGGAATATGGAACATCGGCGGCAACGGCCAGTTTCTCATCGGCGCGGTTCTTGCCGGGGGGATCGCCCCTCTTTTGATGGACAGGCTCCCTCTTTTTCTCTTTTTCGCCGTCCTCGGATGCGCGGGATTCATCGGCGGGGCGGCCTGGGTGACTATTCCCGCCGTACTCAAGGCGAAGTATGAGATCAACGAGATCATCGTCACGCTGATGATGGATTTTATCGCGATCTATCTGACCGCCTACCTCGTCAGATACCCCCTCAACGCGCAGCCCGGGCTCTTCCCGCAGACCGTGCTGATACCGATAGAGAAGAGGCTCCCGAACATACCGCTCACAGAGGTCCATATAGGTTTGATCGTGGGGCTTATCGCTGTAGTATTCGCGCACTACCTTATAAAGATCACGACCCTCGGATACGAGATCAGGTTCTCAGGGGAGAGCAGAAAGGCGGCCCTGTATGCCGGAGTGAACATCAGAAAGGTCGTGGTCATCGCGATGCTTCTGAGCGGCGGGTTTGCCGGCCTCGCGGGCGCGAACGACGTCATGGGAATCAAGGGAGCCTTTCAGGCGGAGTGGAACCCTGGGTACGCTTATTCCGTCATACCTCTTGTTTTCCTGTCACGCCTCAACGGTATTGCCGTGATTCCGCTCGCATACTTCTTCTCATTTCTCTCGATCGGCGGGGAGTTCATGTCCAGGGCGGCGGAAGTGCCGGTTTTCTTCGTTCAGGTCATAGAGGCGCTGATGCTGATATTTTTCGGGGTGAGCGAACAGATCAGAAAGAGGGGTGGATTTTCTTGGGGATCCTGAGACTGCTGTTTTCAGAACCTTTCTTCGTGGTCTTACTCGGAGGGACCCTGACGGCTTCGACCCCGATCATCCTCGCGGCTGCAGGTGAGGATTTCGTCGAGTCCGGGGGTGTTTTAAACCTCGGCCTGGAGGGGATGCTTCTGCTAGGGTCGTTCTGCGCGTTTATCGCGGCACTCCTCACGGAGAACATCTATCTCGGTCTCCTCGCAGGCATGGCAGCCGGCGTGATAGTCGGCCTTGTTTTCGGCTATCTCGTCATCTCTCTGAAGGTCAATCAGATCGTCGCGGGCCTCGGTATAGAGATTTTTGTAGTAGGCCTTACCAGCCTGCTTCACAGGGTCCTCTTCGGGAATACGTTTCCCGTTGTCTCGGAGATCACGTCGAAAACGGCCGTCCCCTTTTTTTCCTCACTGCCGTATGTCAGTTCTATATTCAACCAGCACCTCGTCACCTATATCTCGTGGGCTCTGCTCCCTATTGCCTGGTGGGTACTGTACAGGACGAACTTCGGATTGGACGTCCGCGCAGTAGGGGAGAACCCGGCAGCAGCGGACGCTCACGGAGTCAACGTGTACCGCACGAGATATATTGCGCTGATATTCGAAGGCGTGCTGGCCGGCCTGGGCGGGGCATTTCTCTCTATTTGCGACCTGGCCTTCTTCGTGTTTCACATGACCCAGGGGAGAGGTTTCATAGCCATCGCCATCGTGATGCTTGCAAAGCGGAACCCTGCGAATCTTTTCTACTGGGCGTTTCTGTTCGGGATCTGCCACTCCCTCACCTTCGGGCTTCAGATCCTGGGACTGGACGTCCCGAGGGAGTTCATCCTCATGCTCCCCTATGTTGCGGTGATCGTGCTCCTCTGCTTTTTGGCCAGGAACACGAGGCTTCCCGGGGCCTTCTGCACGCCGTATGAAAGAGAATAACGGAAAAAGAGTGCTCTCTATTCCGTGTTGTAAAGAATCTCACGGTACTGTATGATAAGTAAGATGAAAAGCAGACCGGACTGCGTCATGCTTGCCGCGGGAGAGTCTTCCAGGATGGGAGGGTGGAAGCTCTCTCTCCCCCTCGATGGGAAAACGCTCATCGAGCGCAGCGTTGACAGTGTGCTCGAAGCGTGCGGCAGGGTGATACTCGTAACAGGATACAGGGCGGAAGATCTCGAAGCGCTCTTTTTCGGGCATAAGAGGGTGAAGCTCGTGAGAAACCCCGAGTACGAGAGAGGGATGTTCTCGTCGATCAGGGTCGGCGCCGAAGAGGTATGTACTGAACGATTTTTTATCGCGCTTGGGGACATGCCTTTAGTGGAAAAAGAGGTGTTTTCAGAGCTTCTCCTGTATAAAGACATACCTGCCGTAATACCGAAATACAGGGGAAAGAAAGGGCACCCCCTGCTCCTGAAAAGAGAGGTCCGGGACATTAT
>DATKZJ010000105.1:0-23273 GCA_035527995.1 Spirochaetota bacterium
ATCATGGTCGACGAGGTGATCACCAAACCGGTCCCCCTCGATCAGCTCCTTGGAAGAATCGAGCGTTATCTAGGGAGAGCTCAGGGCAAATAAACGTCTTTTGTGTACTACTCCCGAATTTGCGCCGACCTACACACGAGAACGCTTTAGTGCGGTTTTCTAAACAATTGCCAATGATGACTTGGCAGCTATAAAAAATAATATTTACGGTGAGAAAAGCGCCTATGTGGTTTTCTCAACAGCCGCATATCATCAGAGTTGAATGATGACCCGGTAGTATGTGATAATGACATGCAAAAATATAGTTTATCGTTGAGAAAACCACAAACCCCCACATTCCTATGTGAGAAATGGGGGTTAGTCCTGAAGAGCAGCGGCACCGGACATCTTGTCCCGCACGGGAACAATGAGCCCGTGAACAGCCGCCGCTATTCGTCCGTTTATTTCTCATGAGAAGGATTTTATGCCCGGAGAACGGCAGAACGCCCGGCACCTGCAAGACCCGCAGGCCTCAGGGGCCTATCTTGGCACAAGAAATCGTTATTGTTTGCACAAACTGTCTTTATACTTTATACTTGTTTTAATGAAGCCGGAACATACACCTTCGTACGTGCACCTTTCGGAGGTTTTACCATACGGCTGATATGCGATGCAAATATATTCTGCTTATTCAAGTAATTTAAATATTTCTTGAGGGAGGTTTACTATATGAAACGAAGAAAAGCCGATCTGTCACGTGAGACCTACCATTTTCCCAAAGGTGAGGTATCACACGTTAACTGGAAGGAGATCGAACCTGATCCTCCGGGAGGGTGGCCCGGAATCTATGGTGAAGTCGAAACCGAACTCATAGTCTGCCGTGAAAACTCAGGCTCAGAAAAAACCGTCATGGGACGCTCTGTATATCACAAAGGGGCGTACCACGAACCGCACTGCCACTTCTATGCGGAAGAGTTCATCTTCTGCCTCAGCGGTAAATGCGTTGTCGGAAGCGGGGACAGTGAGTACCTCTTTACACCGGGAGACACTCAGTTCGCAAAGGTTTCACAGATTCACTGGCTGAGGAATCCCTTCGATGAACCGGTGGAGTTCATCTGGGTGTACAGCGGTGCTGCCATGCCGTTTGAGAGCGGGTACGCGACACCTGACCACTTCGCCGAGGGAATGGCTATCTATAAAAAGAACATCACTCCGAAATAACATGGGAGAAAGTACAATGGAAGACCTTGCTGCAAAGGCCCGCGATATACGCTCGCTCTTCGACCTTTCGGGAAAGACCGCGGTAGTAACGGGGGGGGCTAAGGGGCTTGGGGAAGCGATGGCACTCGCCCTTGCCGGAGCTGGCGCGGATATCGCAATAGCCGGCAAAACCATGAAGAACAACGAACGCGTAGCGGACGAGATAGCTCGTATGGGCAGAAAGACCCTCGCCGTAGAGGTGGAGGTGAGAGATGAGAAGAAGGTCATAGGGATGGTCGGTAAGGTCTTAAAGACCTTCGGACGTCTCGACATACTTGTAAACAGCGCGGGGATCGCGGATGTGAGACCCATTGCCGAGTTTCCCCTCGAACTTTGGGAAAACATAATGGATGTCAACGTGAAAGGCACGTTTCTATGTTCGAGAGAGGCGGCTAAGCTCATGCTGGATCAGGGCAAGGGGAAGATCATCAACATTTCATCCCTTCAGGGATTTGCAGGAAGGGCGGGCGACGCTGCATACGCGGCGAGCAAGTCCGCCGTAAATCTGATGACTATGTCGATGGCATGCGAATGGGCGAGTAAGGGGATATGCGTGAACGCGATCGCCCCGACCTGGTGCTGGACCGACCTTACTTCGCCTTTCTTACGTATCGAACCGTTCTACGAGGCGATGAAAAAGCGCATCCCGATCGGCCGCGCGGGCAACAGGGAGGACCTTTTCGGCATCGCGGTCTTTCTCGCCTCAGATGCGTCCGACTTCGTAAACGGCGCCGTAATCCCGGTGGACGGGGGCGCGATTGCGTCCGACGGATTCCCGACAGTACCCTCTGCCGAGTAGAATTCGATGACCTTTCATTCGAAACTGGTCGTGGTTCTCACACGAGGTAGTACGAGCATAATCCGGAAGCGCCGGCTTGGGGGTAAGAAGCGAATAACACGTCCGATATATCCGTCGCCGGCAGCCCTTATAACCTCAATCGGCCATGATGGAAGACCCAATATTATCACCCTGGGCGAGGTTTTCAACATAAGCGTGGAAAATCCAGTGATAACAGGAATCGCCACACGGCCTTTAGTGCGGTTTTCTCAAAGATTGCTATGCAATCAGATTGCATAACAATGGATTTAAATGATGCCCTGGAAAAATTTGATATTCTTCTTTACGGTGATAAAAGAGCCAAAAGCCCCGTTACTTACAGTTTGCTGTTGGTTATGAGAAACGGGGATTAGACCCACTCTCATGCTCTTATAGCGAATTCGAGAGAGTACGTCATCAACCTTCCAACCACCGATATTTTGGAGAAAATTGACTCCCTGCGGCACAATATCCGGAAGAGAAGGGGGTAACAAATTCGATACATTCAAGCTTACCCCCGTTCCTGCCTATGAAGTAGTGCCTCCGTTGATCGATGAATTCCCGGTGAACGTTGAATGCAGGGTCATTGACATCAACACAGTCGGGGACCATGACCTTTTTTTCGGTGAAGCGACCGCTATTCATGTCGATGAGGGCAGGCTTCAGCAGGTCTGGACAGATGTCCTGACAGCGGCTCATCGAAGCGCTGAACCCTCCCATCTACATTGCAGGCTTTGTACTGGAGCGCCGGAAAGAGGCTCGGTGCTCATGGATTTACCGCTGCCGGCCGGTAACACAGGTGAATTTTATCACAGTTATTATCCACTCTCCGGCGGCTGATGCACATACTCTTCAGACATCGGTAAACCTGACACGCGATTTCCAGCCTCTCGGCTTACACGGATCGCGCTTTCTTCGTGTCGACCATCGACACGATACTTTAGACTCTTGCGGTACTGCTTTTTCCTGTATACCGCGGTAGGGCCGTCACTACAGGAGCATATCGAAAACAGCGATATCGGGCTCCCGCATCCTGGCGCGAGCAGCCTGGTCCCCACTTTCTTTAACATCGAACAGAGAGACTCCGAATCTGTTCCACTTAAGGAAGTTTATCGAAAAAAGAACGGTCGGCATACGGTCTGTGCGTGGGTCCAGGGCACGGCGATCCGTAAATAAAAAACGGGCCCTCAAGCCAGTGGGAAGAACTATCCCAAAAGCTCAGGGCCCGGTCTATTGATCCCATTTCTCACATAGAAATGAGCGGTTTAGTGTTTTCCTCACCTGCTTTTGAAATTCTTCAAAGCCATCACTTGGCTCTGTTAAAACTCCTTGTTTGAAAACTACCGCCCAAGTCCAACAACGATCTCCTGCCCCTGCCTGTACAGGCGGAACATGACAGTCCTCTCTTCGGGACTGTTGAGAGCGCTGTAAAATTCCCGGATGCTCGTCACCTTTTTCCCGTTGACCTCCATTATGATGTCACCAGGCCTGATGCCGGCAACCGCTGCAGGTGTATCGTTCTGTATCTGTGCGACAACGAGGTCTCCGAATTTTTTCGGAAGATCGAGCTGTTTTTCGATCTCTTCTGTTATTCTGACGACGAACATACCCGGCCACAGATGCTTAACCTGACGTGCAATCTTTTCTTCCTCCAGCCGCTCGGCGATTTTCACCGAAATGCGTACCGGCTTTCCGCCCCGTAAAACCTCGAATTCGTATGTCCGATTCGGGATAAGCTTTGCAACGAGGAAAAGAAAGTGTGTTGCATCCTCGACTGGCTCGCCGTCTACCTTCGTTATAAAATCACCGGGGATTATTCCGGCCTTGGCTGCAGGAGATCCCTTGTAGACGTTGTACACGAAGCTCCCTCCTGCATCTCCGATGCCGAGGTCCTTCTTTACCTCAACAGTGAGATCACTAATATTGACACCGAGCCATCCGTACTCCACTTTTCCCTTTGTAATGAAGTCCTCGATTGCCTTTTTGGCGTTGTTAATCGGGACAGTGAAACCCAGCCCCACACTCCCTCCCGATGGGGAGGAGATCCATGTGTTGATACCGATGACCTTCCCGTAGATGTCCACGAGCGGCCCACCTGAGTTACCCTGGTTGATTGCGGCATCCGTCTGTATGTAGTCGGTAAAAGAAGCAACGCCAGAACTGGGCATTGGCTGCCTCCCGACAGCGCTCACAATCCCGGATGTCACAGAGGATGTAAACCCCATGGGGTTGCCGACTGCAAATACAATATCACCTACCTGTACCCTGTCGGAATCGCCAACCTCCGCGACAGGAACCTCATCGGACGTCTCGAACACCACGAGGGCGAGGTCCTTATTGGGGTCCCTGCCGACGAGTGAAGCGGTATACTGCCTCTTGTCATAGAGCCTGATGCTGATCTCGTCAGCCTCTCCTACGACATGATTGTTGGTCAGCACATATACCTTCGCGCCCGTTCTTTTTACTATTACGCCCGAACCGAGGCCGTACCTCTTGAACTCCCTTTCAAGGGGTGGCTTATCCCCCTCCTGAGGGCCGAAGAAGTAATCGAACGGTGACTGGAACTGCGGCACCGACTGCTTCACCACATCGACAACATCGATCTGGACTACCACCGGCAGAACCTTCTGCGCCACCCCTCTGTACGCAGACTGGAGACTCTCCAGCGCACCGGTGTCGAGAACGACATCTGTCTTTCTTTCTGATGTCTGAGCCTGTGCAGAAATCTGTCCACCAGAACCGGAAACGCTTATCACTGTTGCGAGAAATAGACCCAGCAGTGCAGAGAAGACAGCAGTATTAACCACAAACATCTTTTTCGAACTGAAGATCTTCTTGAACCACATTCTGTTTTCCTCCGTAAATGGTTTTGATTCCTATTAAGCTATCGTACAAAAATATAACTCCCGACTATTACAGAACCATTTCAGCAGGATTACAGTTTTGTAATCTTTCTACCGGAAGTTTAGGGCTTATATAAGCCCTGCAGCCGGTTTTTCACCCCTTTCATAGACTCAGGAATTCGGAAAGCATCCTCATCATCCGAAAAACTATCGATGACCTTAGTGCGGTTTTCTCACAAATTGCATATCAATGGAGCTTAGTGATGATATGATAGTGGTTTATATTGTCATGTAAAAAATAGAGTTTACAGTGAGAAAAGCGCTAAAAGCCTCATTCCTTAATATTTACGGTGATTTGTGAGAAATGGGGGCTAAAACCCCTATTTTCAAATATTTACAGGGTTTTGTGAGAAATGGGGGTTAAGACAGTGAACCGGGCAGGCTGCGGCTCTCTTGGCACCGGTAGGGGCTGATATGTCATAAACAGCGGTTTCGTTTCAGTAACAGGTGTATACGGACGGCAGTGAAGAATGCCTCTGTTTCGCTAACAGGCGTCCTGTGACGGTTCATTATATATCGGGGGCAAACCCCCTTCCTGTTCAAGAGTAAAGGCCGGATACAACAGCTACGAAAAAGATGTTTTCCGGCACACGGCTTGTGGTCACTCATTTTTGTTTCGAAATGATTTTCGCGGACTTTTCGCAGCACGAAGCGCTTAATTGCTGAGGGGAAGCGTGAAAGAGAACTCCGAGCCCTCGGTTTGTGTGCTCGTGACCCGGACTGTGCCGCCGTGCGCCTCGACGACGGCTTTCACGAAACTGAGTCCCAGTCCGAGCCCTGGGGACCCTTTTGCGTTTGCTCCCCTGTAATGCCGTTCCCAGACTCTCTCAATCTCGTCTTTTGCTATACCCGTTCCGTTATCCTTCACAAAAACCGTTGCGACCGTTCCGTCTGAGGACAGCCTGACAGTGATCTCGCCGCGTGACGAGCTGTACTTGATCGCGTTCTCGAGAAGGTTGGCAAGAGCCTGCCTGATCCTCGTAACGTCCGCCGAGACGCGAAGCTCTTTGGGGAGGTCCGTCGATACTTCTATCTCTTTCTCCTCGGCAATATACCTGTAAAGCTCCGCCATGTCATCGACAAGCCTTGAAAGATCCACCGGCTTACGGTCCAGATGCATGACCCCTGTCTCGGCTTCTGATATGTCCATAAGGGTGTTCAGCAGGGAGAGCATTACATCGGCCTCCTCCATGCTCTCGGCAACGGCCTGTTTGAGCTGATCATGATCGTGGGGGGACTGCAGGGCGGCTTCAGCAGAGCCGCGCATGCGGGACAGAGGGGTCCTGAGATCGTGAGCAACGTTGTCGAGCGCGTTTCTCATACCCTCCACGAGCGGTTCGATCATCCCCAGCATTCTGTTGAAAAGGAGGACGAGCTCTTCCATCTCGTCACGAGTGCCGGGCGACTGTATCCTCGCTTCGAATTTTCCGGTTTCTATTATCGTACGGACCGTATCGTTCAGGTTCCTGAGAGGCCTCAGTGACCTCGCCGCCAGGTATGCCCCTCCGAGAAAGCTCATCAGGATGAATGGAACCATCACTACAGCAAAGATCTCTCTGAAACGCTTCAGCGCGAACACCCGCTCGGCAACGTTCATGCCCACCTGCAGACGATTGCCGTCTGAGAGGCGGAGGGAAGCCGTTTCTATATAGTATAAGGTCCCGCCGACCTCGATCTTGATCTTTGTTACTTCCTCACCGGAATATATCCGCTGAAGGCTGCCTTCAGGCGCGCTCCTCCAGGTCTCCGGTATGATGAGAAGGATCGTGCTGTTGAAGCTGTCGGCCACCCGAACCATAGATACTCTCCTCTCACCGAGAAGCTTTCCCAAGCTCACCTGTCTGTTGAGAGCCTGGACGCCGCCGGTCTCGTAGCTCGCCCAAAGCTCGAGAAGCTTATAACGAATGGAGTTAAAATCATCTTTTTTCAGAGTGGATGAGAGAAATAGATATATCAGACCAAACAGGAGCATCGAGCTGAGGATAAAGACGATGGAATACTGGGCAGCGAGACGGAGATTAATTCTTCCCCTTATCTTCCTGAGGTACCTTGAGAACATACCCTACTCCGCGTATTGTATGAATGAGCTTCTCTGTGAAATCACGATCGATCTTGCCTCTCAACCGGCTCACGAGGACGTCTACAACGTTCGTCTGCGGGTCGAAATGGTAATCCCACACATGCTCCATGATGAGTGTCTTCGACAGGACCTGTCCGGGAGTTCTCATGAAATATTCCAGAAGGGAAAACTCCCGCGGCTGAAGCTCGATCTTTTTCCCGGCCCGCATTACTTCCCTCGTCATAAGGTCCATCGAAAGGTCTCCTGCTGCGAGCGTCACAGGAGACCGGCTCATGCTTACCCGCCTGAGCAGAGCGTGTATTCGGACGAGGAGCTCCGAAAACGAGAACGGTTTTGTGATGTAATCGTCACCCCCTGCCTTGAGCCCCTTTATCCTGTCGTCAACACTCCGCTTTGCGCTCAGGATAACAACAGGCAGTGTCAGGCTCTCTTTCCTCAGGCTCTCTATAAGAGTTATCCCGTCCATCCCTGGAAGCATGATATCCACCACCGCCACATCGTAAGAGTTCGTCAGGGCCAGCTCCATCGCGCCCTCTGCGCTCGGTACATGGTCTACTGCAAATCCCGCCTGGCCGAGGCCTTTTTCCACGAATGAGGCTATTTTTTTATCGTCTTCGACAACCAGTACTCTCATAGGATCCTTTCCCGTACTACACATGATAGCCTCGCCGAAAGAGAACATCAAGCAAATAAGCCTCCGGCCACAAAGTACCTAATGCTGTTTTCTAAACAATTGCATAGCAAGGAGTTTAAATAATGACTTGGCAGATGTAAAAAATAAAGTTTACGGTGAAAAAAGCGCCAAAAGCCTCGTTACTTACAGTTTGCTGTTTGTCATGAGAAACGGGGGTTGACCTCCCCCCATTCCTGTGTGAGAAATGGGGGCTAATACCTGCATGTTCTTGTGATCTTCCCACCTTTGTAAGAACTGCACAGCTCTCCCGGCCTTGCGCTTCATTCGTTTCCGTAGTATAATTCTCATCATCCGTGCATGGAGCAGAAAAAGTGTCCCTGCACCGGGGTAAAAGTCATACAACAAATAATCGAGGTATATATCGTGAAGGTACGAATCATAATAACGGGCGGCACGTTCGATAAACAGTATGATGAGATCCAAGGAGAGCTCGGTTTCAAAGACACCCATCTTCCAAAGATACTGGAATATGTTCGATGCACACTGCCTATCAAGCTCGAGATAAACCAGCTCATCGACAGCCTCGATATGCACATGTCCAACCGGCTGAAAATCCTGGAATCCTGCAGAAAATCCCCGGAAAAACGAAGGGGACCGACACGATGATCGAGACTGCACGCATCCTCGGAGAGTCGGCAATGGAAAAGACGGTGGTCCTGACAGGGGCGATGGTACCGTACGAGGTCGCGAACTCCGACGCCCTGTTCAATCTCGGGTGCGCGGTAGCCGCTGTACAGACCCTTCAAGCTGGAGTGTTCGTGGTCATGAACGGCCGCATCTTTCATTGGGACAACGTGGTAAAGGTATCATCGAAAAGCAGGAGATCTGACAGGAGGATGCCGCAGACTCGGACCCCGCTGTAGTGTCATATCGCTTCCTATACTACACCCCTGTAGGTTTTTTCGCTGAAGCACGAGAAAAACAACGATACCTGCTTTCCGAATCTCACCGGCATGGCCCCAAACCCCGGGACACCTATGTATCAAACCGTTATGCGGACATCTATTGATACGCCCCTGTCAGGGGCCGAAGCCCCGATCTTCTCAAGCCCGTCAGATTCCATATGCGACAGGGCGGCTGCAGCCCGAAGATGTCTGCCCGTGCCTAAGTCCAGCTAAAACCCTAATACGACCGGTCAAAATTATCTTCACATAAAGGGGAAAAACTCCTTTTAATACCAATGTTAAGTGCCTCGAACGCTGTCCTCCATGTACGGATTAGAAACGCTTAGTAGTAGATAAATACAGTAAAGTCTTGTATCAAATCCTCACGGTCTTTATATGAGAAAGCCACCGGAACAGTCTGCATCATTTCGAGTTCCCTCATACTGAGGTTTCATCGTACCTTCCGGCTTGAGGTGGAAATGAGGAAAAGTTATCTACAGAAAACCCGGAATGCTTCCCTGAAATGACCTTTGATATAAAATTCCGATAGAGTAGACTCTTTATTACAGACAGTCTAACACGCATCTCCCTAAAACCGCAGAGAGGTTTTCAGTGTCTTTTACAGGAATAGGAAGGCAGGGCCCTATCTTTACTGCTGCTAGTACCTATTCAGTACAGTAATAGTTAATGATGGATAATATGATCCTCCATAAAACTCCTGTCATACTAAAGCCGAATCCCCGTGGAGAATAGGCCACACTTATGGCTTGAAAGATAATGCATGAGTACCGCTGAGAGGTCCAGAAAGTAGTCTAAACACGGACTGAAGATTGTACTTCGGCAAAACAACTGGCTATCCTAAGACGATGACCCCGCGGAGCAGCTCCTCTTCTCCTTTTGCGACCCGTTCGAAATGAACTGTCGCCTCTTCGAACGAAACTTCTTTTTCAACAAAACGGGCCGCGAGCCCAGGATCTCCAGCCACGATATCGATCGAATTCCCGAAATCCTCATCGTTGTAGCAATACACTCCCTGTATTGCCTTCTGTCGCACCACGGCATCCTGCATGTCCAATTCGATCATCCGCTGAGCGTTGCCGACCCATACGACGCTGCCACCGGTCTTCGTCACGGCCATCGCCGTCTGCACGCTCGACGTGATCCCAACTGCTTCGAACGCAATATCGGCGCCATTTCCGCCGGTCTCTGTTAACACTGTTTGGACAGGGTCATGCACCGAGAGATCTACAGGGACGGCCCCGATCTCCTCCGCAATATCGAGCTTCCGCTTCACCATATCGACCATGTATACCACCTTCGGGCTCTTTTTGAGCACTGCAACGAGAATGGTGAGCCCTATGACACCGGAGCCGACAATTACCACCGAGTCCCCCTTCTTGATCGCTGATTTTCTCACAGCACCAACTCCGACACCGAACGGCTCCACGAGTACACCGTGTGTGAACGGCATAGTCTCGGGCAGGGGGAACACATTTCTCTGCGGAACCGCGATATACTCCGAGAGCCCACCCACCAAGTCCATATTAACCCCCACCATCCGCTTGTTGAGACACACGCTCGTCTCTTTTATACGGCACATCTCGCATATACCACAGTAGACGACTGGCTGTACGACGACCCGACGTCCCTTTCTGAACCGACCAGCATTTTCACCTGTTCTATAGATCTCGCCCGCGATCTCGTGCCCCATGACCATGCCCGGGTATCGCCTTCCGGTCTTCCCGGAAAACCCGTGGATATCGCTTCCGCACATCCCGACTGCGCGGACTTTAACGACTACTTCGTCCGGTTTCGGATCAGGCTCGGGAATGTCCTCCAAATCCATCCTGTACGGTCCTTTGTAAACGAGTGCTTTCATCAGCTCCCAACTACCTCCATCACCGATTTTACGATACCATCAGTATCGAGCCCGTGCTTGGTCAGAAGCTCGTCCGCGGTCCCGGACTCACCGAACGTATCCTTCACCCCGAGACGAACAAGGCGAGCTCCGCTACCCGCTTCCGCGAGCGTCTCAGATACCGCACTTCCGAGACCACCGATAATGCTATGCTCTTCCACGCACACTATCAGCCTGTACCGTTTGGCAAGCTCTATGATCGTCTCAACGTCGAACGGCTTTATCGTGTGCATGTTCACGATTCCGGGCCTCACACCCTCCTTTAAAAGCTTCTCTGTAGCCGCTATCACATTCTTCATCACAGGCCCGGAAGAAACCAGCACCACATCCTTCCCCTCGGCAATAATCTGCGCCTTCCCCACCTCGAACCGTATACCAGCAGGCAGAAAAGGCCCAGTCGCATACCGCGAGAGTCTAATGTACACAGGCCCTTCGTGCCTGTATGCCGCATACACAGCTGCTTCGGTCTGGTCGCCGTCCGCTGGCACCAGCACCATCATGTTCGGCAGGCTCCTCATCATAGATACATCCAGTACGGACTGGTGTGTCGCGCCATCCGGCCCCTGCGTCAGCCCCGAGCTCGATCCGCAAATCTTCACGTTCATCCTCGCCAATGACACCTGCTGTCGTATCTGATCAAACGCGCGCCCCGTGATAAATACCGCGAACGAGTTTACGAACACGATCTTGCCCATCCGCGCCATACCGGCCGCTGTCGAGATCATATCCTGCTCCGCTATTCCCATCTCGATAAACCGCCTGCTGTCCGTCTCAGTTATCATGAACGACCTCGTCGACCTCCCCAAGTCGCAGTCCATTGCTATTACGTTCCTGTCTTCGCTGGCGATCTTTATCAGTGTTTCCCCATACCGGTCCCTCGTCGCTTCGTTCTCACGCCCCATCCCTGCCATCTCCCTCCCCTGTCATCATGGCCAGTTTCTGATCGATTTCTGCATCCGCCATCTTGAACTGCTCCAGTGTAAGACTGCAGTTGTGGTATTTGTGCGTGCCCTCCATAAAGCTTACTCCCCTCCCCTTCACCGTCTCCGCCACGATCGTCAGAGGTTTACCCCTTTTCTCATCCATGAGGTCGAGCGCCTCGCATATCTCACTCATATTGTGTCAGTCGATCCTCATGGCATCCCATCCGAACGACTCCCATTTCTTTTCCGTCGGGTCGATCTTCATGAGACGGTTCACCTCTCCCTGGCTTTGGAAACGGTTTTTGTCCACAATCACACAGATGTTGGAAAGCCCGTAGTGGCTCGTCGTCATTGCAGCCTCCCAAACCTGTCCCTCCTGAAGCTCACCGTCACCGAGCAGCACATATACATTGAAATCGAGCCCGTCCAGATTTCCCGCAAGTGCGATACCGTTCGCAAAACTAAGTCCCTGCCCCAGCGACCCGGTTGGCGCTTCAAGGCCCGGCGTCTTGTTGATATCGGGATGCCCCTGAAGCCTCGTCCCCATCCGCTTGATCGTGTAAAGCTCCTCTTCCGGTATGATACCCAGCATCGACAGTATCACGTACTGGGTCGGAACGGAGTGCCCCTTGCTCATCACAAACCGATCTCTATCCGAATCATCCATGTTGTCCTTGGTATAGTTCATCTTGTAGAAGTAGAGCGCTGTAAGAAGCTCTACACACGACAGCGATCCCCCGAAGTGGTGTGCCTTGTTCCAGGAAAACATGTTTAGAAGGTGTTTTCTTATATGCCCCGCTTTTTTTTCCAGCTCCTGTATCGATACGGTTTTATCCATACCGTTCTCCTTCCCTCCTCTTTTCACTTCATCTCTGATCCACCATTTAATCAGTATTGCAGATGATTCAGTGTATTCTGACGATTTAATCTTTATATGCTCAATAAAAGATTCCAGCCACTCATACCGATCATTCCGCCTCCTGAAGAACACCGCGGGCGTCGCCCATTTTTTGTACTTGGGCCAGTAATTGAACTGCCGGACAAGACCCGTCTGCTCTGATTTACAGAAACACGGTAAAACCATCAAAGATTTATATTGAAAACCGGACTACGGGCCGTTGATATTACCACACGCTTCCGGTCTATCCGGTCTTTCCCCGTAGGCTTACCCCATATAGGGTCCGTATCCTCTCCGCAGCCCTCCTCGCGTCGTGACTTTCCACCGCAGGAAACATCTCATGGTACTTTCTCTTCCACTCGTCGAACTCATACCCGGACGTCTTCTTCTTCAAGTTCCGTCCCGTCTGTGGCCCCCAGTCTTGAGACTCGAATACGGCCCGAAACAGCCTATCGTTACGTACATGAAACATGTCCATGAGCACGGAGAGCGTCGTCTGCGGACAACTCACGCACTCGACCAAGAACCCGCTTCAGTGTCTGCAATCTCCTCTCTGCTGGTCGCTGACGCCGATCTCTCGAACTCCATTGTACGCCCATCTTTTTATTCTCTAACTGTGTTTTAATGTACCGGGAGGATATCTGCTGTGCCAGCCGGGTTTCGGTGCTTTGCTGTCTTTTTTTGCACCTGAGTGTAACTTTTAATAAACAAGAGCATGGTTTGCATGGGCATGCGGTACCGCTCCAAAGCCATTACCGCTCATACCCTATCCATCTCTCAAAGGAACCGGTAAAAACCCGACTCTGAGACCGGGTTCATATACGCACCGGCACATCATAGATTATCCGAATATATGTGGGTTTGCAAGAAAGGCGGGCTTCTCACCCCTTAGGTAGATCGCAAGCTGACGAGCCATGAGGAGCGGAGCCTTCAAGTATGCATTCAGCGTATCGCCCGCCCTGTGGTTCGATACGGTTACATTGTCGAGTGAAAAAAGCGGATGGTCGGGCGGCGTCGGTTCCTTCTCATACACGTCGATCGCTGCGCCGGCGATCCAGCCCTCCCGCAGTGCCCGAACGAGAGCGTCGAGATCGACAAGCCCCGCACGCGCGGTATTAATTAAATAGGAGGACGGTTTCATGGTACAAAGCTCGTCTTCACCAACCATTCGCCGCGTATCCTCTGTAAGCTGTACGTGGATGCTCACGATGTCGGATTCTGCGAGAAGCTCTTTGAAACCCACCGGACGGAACCCCTCCTTTTCAATCGCCACGTTCTCCACAAACGGGTCGTGGACGATGATATCGACATCGAGAAAACCCAGTTTCTTTGCAACGAGTCTTCCTGTCTGCCCGAACCCCAGTATCCCGACCGTTGCGCCGGAAAGTTCGGGAATGTACCCCGTATTTCCGTACAACTCTCTCCAGATACCGTTTTTCAGCGAGCAGTGCGAACGCGCAATATTCCTTGTTTCGGCAATCATGAGCCCGACGACGTATTCGGCAACTGCGTTAGAGTTGTGGTGCGGTGTGTTGATAACAGGGATCTTCCGCTCGTTTACCGCCTCCATGTCTATATTCTCCGTACCACCGCGCGCCGTACAGATCACTTTCAGGTTACAGGCCCGTTCTATAAGTTTTTTAGATACAGGACACAGGTGAATCGCCAGAATATCGGCGTCTTCCACGAGCTCGAAAAGCCGGGCCGGAGGTGGCACCGCCTCCGGCCCATTGGCTTCGATTTTCCTGATCTTCTTCCGGATGTCTTCCCTGTTCCTGCTTTCAAAGGTAACAACACCGACATCATCGATGGTATCCCGAACATCTTCGGCCGAAAAGAGAGCAGCCATCTTGTCAGCCGGGATAAACAGATCCCCTACTGCGACCCCCTTCATTTTTCCTCCGCAGTGTAGCTATGTATTTCTCAGGTTTCTCGAAGAGAGGTTGTCGAATCCGACGGCTGCGAGAAGCACGAGCCCCCTGACAATCTGCTGCCAGTACTCTGAGATGTTCATGATGATCATACCGTTTCCCAGGACTCCTAAGATGAGCACGCCGATGAACACACCGATGATCCTTCCCTGACCGCCGAAGATACTCACGCCGCCGAGCACCACTGCGGTGATGACCTCGAGCTCGAAGCCGGTCCCCACCTTCGGCTGTCCCGTATTAATCCGGGAGAGCATGATCATACCCGCGACGCCGGTAAGGAAGCTGCAAAGTATATACACCATGTACTTCATGTTCTTGACGTTGATGCCCGAAAGCCTGGACGCCTCCTCGTTGCCCCCGATCCCGTAAACGTATCGTCCGTATATCGTCTTGTTGAGAAACACCCACCCGGCCATGAAGATGAGTATCATTATTATGACAGGAATAGGAATGGGTCCCACGTACCCCTGGCCCAGAAGCCTGAACCTCTCCGAAAACCCCCAGATCGGGTACCCGTTGCACAGCACGTATGAGATTCCGCGCAGGGTTGTCATCATGCCGAGCGTTGTGATAAGCGGCGGTATATTGGCGAGGTTGACGAAGGCCCCGTTCACCAGTCCCACGACGCACGCCATGAGGAGCGTAATGAACACAGCCATGACCGGATGCACTCCTCCCTCGACCATGAGCTTTGCGCATAATATGTTCGAAAGCGACATCAGCGAGCCCACAGACAGGTCTATACCCGAGGTAATTATGACGAACGACATACCGACCGCCGAGATGCCGAGCATTGCAACCTGGCGTGTGACGTTGAAGAGGTTTTCCGTTTTGAGGAAGGCGTTCGTCGTGATAGCAAAGAATATGACGAGCACGAATAGCACTACGATGATACCGTACTGTCTCAAAACCTTCAGTCTCTGTAAGATCATTGCTTCTTCCTTTCTTGTTATTCTCCTGATGCGAGGTCGAGGATCTTATCCTGTGTAGCTTCTCCCTTTTTGAAAGAGCCCGTGATCGCTCCTTCCCTCATAACGATAATCCTGTCACACATGCCGAGCAGCTCCGGCAACTCGGAGGAGATATACACGATTCCTCTTCCCTCCTCAGCGAGCTCCTTGATGAGCTCGTATATCTCCTGCTTCGCACCCACGTCGATCCCTCTGGTAGGTTCGTCGAAGAGAAGCACCTTGCACTGAGTGGCGAGCCACTTCGAGAGCACGACCTTCTGCTGGTTTCCGCCGGAGAGGTTTTTCACCTTCCTGTCGAGATCAGGCGTCTTAATGCTGAGCTTGCCCTTGAATTCGTTCGCGATCCTTTCCTCTTCCCTTCCCCTGATAACGCCGAAAATGTTTAGATTGGGAAGGGCGCTGAAGGATATATTCTGTTTTACGGTCATCTCCGAGAGAATTCCATGCTGCTTCCTGTCCTCGGGTATGAGCCCTATTCCCCTGGCAATCGCCTGTGAAGTGTTTCTGATGTTGACCTTCTTCCCTTCAACAAGGATTTCGCCGGACTCTATCGGATCGGCCCCGAATATCGCCCGCGCAAGCTCAGTTCTCCCGGTGCCGACGAGCCCCCCGAAGCCGAGTATCTCCCCTTTGTGAAGCTCGAAGGAAATATCTTTCAAGAACCCTTCGGTGCACAAATCCCGTACTTCGAGTAAAACCTCTTCCGAATCATACTTCTTCTCCGGGTATGCCTCGCCGAGTTCTCTTCCTACCATAAGGCTGATGAGCTCCTTACGGTCCGTCCGGTCTGTGTCCATTGTCCTGATGTGCTTCCCGTCTCTTAAGACTGTTATCCGGTCGGAGAGCTCGAACGCCTCCCCGAGTCTGTGAGATATGTATATTACAGTTACTCCTTCTTTCTTTAGTGCGCGGACGAGTTCGAACATGTGCTCGACCTCGTTCGTGGTAAGCGGCGCGGAAGGCTCATCCATGATAAGTATCTTGACGTTCTGCGATACCGCTTTGGATATCTCCACGATCTGCTGATACGCAACGCTCAGGTGCTTTACGAGAGTCCGCGGATTGATCGTTACTCCCAGGCGTCTGAGAATCCTTTCGGTATCGGAGCACATCTGTTTCATATTGATGAACGGTCCGCGTGTGAGCTCCTTACCGAAAAATACATTCTCTGCAACTGTAAGGTCGGGCACGAGATTGAACTCCTGATAGATCGCGGTCATACCGAGGTCGAAGAGTGCCTCGTGAGGCGTAAAGCCGGAATGGATCGTTCCCTCGAGCTCTATCTCCCCGCTGTCTGCTTGTATCGCTCCAGTCAGGACCTTTATAAGGGTCGACTTTCCTGCCCCGTTCTCTCCCACGAGAGCGTGGACATCCCCTCTTCTGAAATCGATGCTCACGTCATCTAGCGCACGCACACCGGGATATGTTTTTGTCATGTTTCTGACGGATAGTATGACGTCGTTTTTCATGTTCCCCTTCCTAAAGGGCAGTGCAGCAATTTTTTTGTCCCTGCCGGGCTAAAAACATACCAGCCGGGGCCCCGTTACCGGAGCTCCGACTGTATTCACTTCTGTTTCTTACTTACTTTTTCAGGTCCTCGTACCTCTTCAGGTACTCGTCCACATTGTTGGCCATAACCGCGACCATCGGCACCTTCTCGTGGCGCTCGAAATCAACGCCGTTTATGAGCTTCATCATCATCTCGACCTCGATCTGTCCGGACTGGTAGGGTGAGATGTCGACGGAGCACTTATAGATACCGCCCGCCTTGATCTTCTCGAGACCTTCATGAGTCGCGTCGTTTCCTCCGACCCAGAAATCGGAGGTATCCTTGCCAGCGGCCCTGACAGCCTCGTATGCACCGAGCGCTCCCGAGTCGTTGATCCCCTGGATGACCTTCAGGTCCGGGTGTGCCTGAAGCGCCGCCTCGATAACCTTCATCCCCACATCAGGAAGATAGGCATCCTGCCGCACCACGATCTCGGCGTTCGGAGCCATCTCCAGGATGCCATCCCGTATTCCATCGCCTCTCGCAATAACGTGTTTGAGGTTGTCATACGCAAGGATGGCGCATTTGGCCTTTCCGCCGAGCTTGTCCCGGATCCACTTACCAGCCTCGACGCCTGACATATATCCGAAATTATACTCGTCGAGGGTGAGGCTCGCATCCAGGTCCACTGTCGGGACCGGATGGATCGCTCCTAAGACAAAGATCCCTTTCTCCTGCGCCCTCTTGAGATAGGGAGCAACAGCTTCAGCATCTATCGCTGAGAGCATGATCCCGTCGACACCCTGGGTGACCCAGTTCTCGATCGCGTTTATCTCCTTCGCAGGATCAGACTGCCCGTCGACGACGATCAGCTCGAGATTATCGTACTCTTCCACCTTTGCCTTTGCACCCTTTACCTGCGTGTTCCAGTAGGGGTTCGTGAGATCAAGAACGAGGAAACCGACCTTGATCTTATCCCCCCCCTTCGATGATTCTCCCAGGAGCATCATTGCACCTGTGAAAACAAAAAGCAATGTAAAAACCAAGATTAGACTCTTTTTCATACTTTTCCCCTTTTGTTTTTTTTACAAAAACCATTTCTGTGCCTGTACTTCACCTCCTTTTCAACAGAGTTTCTTGCGTCCCATAAACTCCTGTGCACCCGTTACCGGGAACCCTTCAGTGTACCCTCCAACGCTTTTTTCATGACATCAACAGGCGCTTCGTGTCCTGTCCAGAGCTCGAATCCGATCGCACCCTGGTATACCACCATCCCCTGCCCGTCGAGCATCCTTGCCCCGCGTTTTTCCGCTTCCCTTAAAAACGGAGTATACGGGGGGTTCGGAACCACATCACACACGATCATTCTGTTCGTGATTGTTTCATAGTCTATATCCGGTTTCGCACTCACAACGGGAAAGAATCCGATGGAAGTTGCATTAACCACGATATCCGTATCGGATGAAAGCTCATAGGTTTTCTCCCAAGGAACGTACACCGACTCCGTCTTCGTATTGTCGGTGAGGATCCCGACGAGGGTTTCACCCCTCTTCTTCGTTCTATTTATCACAACGATGTGCGCAGCGCCTGCGAGCGCGAGTTCTACCGTAATGGCCCGGGCTGCCCCGCCTGCGCCGAATACCACGACCCGTTTCCCCAAAGGGTCTGTTCCTAAATCCTTCCTAAGCGAAGCCAGAAACCCCTTACCGTCCGTGTTCTCACCTATGAGCCGCTTTCCCTTCCGTACGACCGTATTCACCGCGCCCATGATCATCGCATCCGGTGCTATATCATCAAGGTACTTCAGCACGGCGACCTTGTGGGGCATGGTGAGGTTCACCCCTCTCATGTTGTAGGCGCGCAGCCCCTTCATCGCATCCGCGAGGTCCTCTTCGTACACCTCGATTGTAAGATACCTCCAGTTCAGGCCGAGTGCCCTGAAACCCGCTTCCTGCATTATCACACTCGGATTCTCTGCAACCGGGTAGCCGAAAATACCGACAAGCTCCGCTTTGTAACTTACGTTATCTCCCATTACAGTACCCTTTTTTTTACGCCTGTGCAGAACAGTACAAATAGAAGTACGATAATCATAAATTATAGCGCAATTTTCGTGCCATACATTCGGTTCTGCCTCGAATAGTCTAAGTACTGTTCATGCACTCAATTAATGCAAGCTTAACAATATTTGCTTGACCAAAGCTGTTTTCGTTACTAAAATGTGTAAAATATTTACATGATGTTTCCCCCTTTTGTATAATAAGGTAACAAGAGATGCCGAACAGTATTCTCATCGTTGACGATAAGATAAAACTCTGTACGAGCCTCGCACAAAACTTCAACCAACTTGGTTACTCCTGTCATATAGCAACGAACAGCACTCGGGCTCTCGAGGTTCTCTCCAGTAACAGCATTGATGCGGTTCTGCTCGACATCGTCCTCGGCGAAGAGAACGGGATAGAGCTTCTGAAGAAGATACTCTCTCTCCATTACAACATACCCGTCATCATGATCACGGGGTATGCGTCGATCGATACCGCGGTTCGCTCCATCAAGCTCGGGGCGTACGACTACGTACAGAAACCTCTTGATTTCGACCAGCTTTTCGAAAAGGTCAGGGGCGCGGTCGTTTTACAGGGTAAAAAAGGTTGCGCCGGAGCGGCAGGCCAGCTAACCCCGCATCTAAACATCATTACGAAGAACCCTGCCATAAGAGACCTCTGTGAGAAGGCGAAGCGACTCGCGGGTACGGAGCTACCGGTACTGATATTCGGTGAGCCGGGAGCCGGCAAGGAGGTGTTCGCAGATTACATCCACATTCACTCTGCCATGCGGCAAAAGAATATTCTGAAAATAAACTGCGCATCCTTCCCGGAGAACCTCCTCGATAACGAGCTCTTCGGCCACGAGAAGGGGGCGTACACTGGAGCGAACGAAACCTTCAACGGTCTATTCGAGAAGGCGGACGGTGGTTCTCTTTTCCTGGACGAAATCGGCGACATGTCGCTTTCTCTCCAGGCGAAGATACTGAGAACACTACAGGACCACGAGATACGGCGCATCGGCGGGACGGGCACTATCAAGGTAGATGTACGCTTCATTGCCGCGACGAACAAGGACCTTGAATCGCTCATCAGGGAGAAACGTTTCAGGGAGGATCTCTTCTACAGGCTGAACGCCGCTGTGCTTATTCTGCCGTCCCTCAGAGAACGCACGGAGGATATAACACCGCTTGCCCATCATTTTCTCGAAGAGTTCACCGTTAGTCACAACCGCCGTATTGACGGATTCAGTGACGAGGTCATCGACATCTTTTACGAACATCAGTGGCCCGGAAACATACGAGAGCTGAAGAACACCGTTTATTACGCAGCCGCCATTACTAAAAACAACCGTATATGCACCGAAGACCTACCTGTATCGCTTCAAACGAATTCGATCCCCCTTGCCGAGCAGGAGAACATAAGGGAGACGATGGAGAAGAACCTTATACAGAGAATCCTCGAAAGGACTAAGTACAACAAGTCAAAGGCAGCAGAGATGTTGAATATCTCCAGGAAGACCCTGTACAATAAGATGGAAAAGTACAGTTTATGAAAAAGCACTTGTCTAATCCGGACGACCCGCTCTTGCAACTCAAGTCTATCTATCTCACCTACGGCCAGGCTAACGCATTGAATAATATAAACATCAGCTTCGGGAGCTCCGAGATTCACGCCATCGTCGGTGAGCACGGAGCTGGAAAATCCTCGCTCGGAATGGTTATTAACGGCAGGGTGCGACCGACATCCGGAAGGATAGTGTATCGGAGCACGGCTCACGACTCCCTTACACTGGACCGATCAAAGGCGCTCGGCATCCACATGGTCTACCAGCATATACAGCTCAACGAGAACTTCACGGTCGCCGAGAACCTCTTTCTCACCAACAAGAGGGTTGCGACATCGGTCTACTACAACAGGAAAAAGCTCAGACGCGAATCTGCAGACCTTCTCGAGCGGTACGGTTTTTCCATAAACCCTTCCACACCCCTCAAGGAGCTGAACCTATCAGACAGGGCCCTGATAAATATACTGAAGTACGTATACGATCGCTCCAAGGTATTGATTCTCGATGAGTCGCTTGAGAAACTCTCTGCTATCGCTTTCGAGAAAGTCGTCCGGATCCTGCTCCAGATGAAACAGAACGGTTCCCTCATCCTCTTCATCACGTACAGAATAGACAACATATACCACTTTGCGGACAGGGTTACAGTGCTTAAGAACGGCGAGATTCTTCTCACGGAGGACGTGAAGGAGATCGACAAGATCAACCTCGTGAAGATGGCATATACCCAGATATCCAGAGATGAGAGCATTATGGAATCCGGAAAAGAGTTTTACACGCTTTTGAAGTACAACGAGGCCATTCTCAAGAACCTCCCGGTAAACCTCGTCGTCACGGACAACAAAAAACAGGTAAAACTCGTGAACAGGTCGGGGAAGCAGTACTTCAACCTTAAGGAGGAGTTATACCTCAACAGACCTATCGCCTGTCTTTTTTCGAGGGATAACAAGGACACCGTTTCACTCATCGAAGAGGCACTGGAAGGAAACGCGGAAGAGAACTTTTACTCACTACCGCTCGAGATGGACGGGAGGAAGACGGTGAACAATATTAAAGTCCTGCCTATCGTCGACCAGTCCTTCAAGATCGGCAGCATCATCATAATAGAAAACATCACGGAAAGGGAAAACCTGAGAAACCAAATGATCCTCTCCGAAAAGCTCGCCTCTATCGGCCTTCTCACCGCAGGGGTTGCACATGAGATCAATAACCCGCTGGAAGTCATATACAACCATATCCGGTACCTGAAGTACAACCTGCCTGGAAGCGCGATGCGCAAAACGGTCGACAGCCTCGAGGAGGAAATAAAATATATATCTACTATTGTAAGTAACCTCATCACCTTCTCGGACAACAACAAGACCGTTGTAGAAAACTTCAACCTTAACGAGCTAATAGAGAGCGTCATCAGTTTTATTAGAATCAGCGCTAAGGCCAAGAAGATCAGGATAGAGTTCGACGGAAAAGGAAAAGACGTTCAACTCAGGACGAACAAGAACGAAATGAAGCAGGTGATCCTTAACCTTCTAAAGAACAGCTTCGAAGCGATACCGAGGGGAGGCAAGATCTCTATCGACACTGGCTACATGAGGCAAAACGGAAGAGGAGAGGTATTCATCGTAATCTGCGACACCGGCTGCGGGATCATGGAGGAGGACTTCAAGAACATATTTCTTCCATTCTATTCAACAAAGCAGGATGGGAATCTCGGGCTGGGTCTTTCGGTAAGTTACGGCATCCTCAAGAAGTACAATGGCACGATCCATGTGGAAAACCTGACCCCCTCAGGATGCAGGTTCAGTATAACTATCCCGCAGAACCCACGGGCTCAGCAGGGTTTATCTTGACAGGGCCTCCACTGCGGTATATTATTGTCCTGTTTCCTGAACTCTCCTGCTATTCCAGCCGAATCCCTTCAGACGGCATGCTATAATAAAATTACAGTGCGACTCATTTCAGGAGGTATTGATACATGTCACAGAGACGCTACCTGCTCGTTGTGGATGTGGGAACCGGCAGCGGAAGAAGCCTTATCTTCGACGAGATCGGAAACCAGGTTTCTGTTGCCCAGAAGGAATGGACACACCCGGAAGACCACGCCCACCCGGGAGCGGTGGATTTTCTCTGCAGGGAGAATTGGGACCTTCTTTCCGGCTGTATTAGACAGTCCATTTCAGAAGCAAAAATCAAACCGGAACAGATTGCTGCTATTAGCACTACGAGCATGCGGCAGGGAATCGTGTGTTACGACAGAAAAGGCGAGGAGATCTTCGCCGTTCCGAACATTGACGCTCGTGCAAACGACGAGACTGCGTCCCTTATCGAGGAAGGGTGGGGGCCGAAGATCTACGCCGTGCAGGGAGACTGGCCTTCTATCCATGCAATCGGGAGAATATGGTGGATAAAGAAAAATAGGCCGGATCTATACAAGAGGATCAGCATGATGACGATGCTGTCCGACTGGGTGATCTACAAGCTCTGCAGCCGTTTCGTAACTGAGCCCTCGGTCGCATCGAGCTCTGGAATGTTCGACCTAAAAAAACGCAAATGGTCATCCTCCCTCGCCGAGGTTGCGGGCCTGACTCCGAAACAGCTTCCCCCCGTTCTCGAGCCAAGCGAGAGTGCAGGGGTCGTTACTAAGAGAGCGAGCGAGGAGACGGGTCTTGCCGAGAACACGCCGGTTATCACAGGCACGGGGGACACACAAGGAGGGTATATTGGGTCAGGCGTCATAGAGCCCGGGGATGCGGGCCTCGTTGCGGGAAGCTTCTGGGTGCCAGCCATCATCGCCGACGAGCCCCTTCTCGACGAACGAAGGATCATCAGGACGAACTGTCATGCAATAAAAAACAGATGGATCGTCGAATCGTGCAGTTTCTATACAGGCCTTGTACTGCGCTGGTTCCGCGATGCGTTCTAC